>NZ_JBEYWV010000009.1:0-230147 GCF_040644575.1 Streptomyces sp. NPDC046939 | reverse complement strand
GTGGTTGCTCGCGCAGTTCCCCGCGCCCCTGAGATGCGCACTGCGTGCGCCATCTCATGGGGCGCGCCAGGGGGAGGCGCGACGAAGTCGCAGCCTCCAGGGGCGCGGGGAACTGCGCGACCAGCCCCCACGGCGCCGCACCCGAAGAGGACGCGAGCGAGGCAGACGCGGCGCAGCCACACCCACCCGCCCCCGAAACGAATCCGCACCCGCGCCGCCGAACAAGACGCCCGCCCCCGACGGAGTCGCTACGCTCGGGTGCCATGGAGCATGAGGTGTTCGTTCCGGTTCCCGCCGAGTCCCTTCGGGCGGTGCTCTGCGATCCGTCCCGCGTGGAGAGGGCCCTGCCGGGGTTCCAGCCCGACGCGTCCGGCGACGAGGGCCGCCTCAAGGTGCGGATCGACGGGCACACCATCACCTACCGCGGAGCGGTCCGCGTGGTGGAGGCGCCCGACGGCTCGTACGCGGTGACCGGCCGGGGGACGGAGGCGCGCGGCACGGGTGGTGTCGAGTTCGCGCTGACGGCCCGTGTCGTCGCGGCGGACGGCGGTTCGCTGCTGACGTTCGCCGGTACGGCGTCCGGTGACGGGCGGGTGGCCGAGTTCTCGGAGGAGGCCGTGACGTCGGCGGCACACCGCCTGCTGAACCGTTTCGCCGGAAACCTCGGGGCCGCCGGCCAGGAGCCCGGCTCGGACGACGAGCCGGACGATGACATGGACGGCGAGCTGGATGCCGACGCGGAGAGTGACGCCGGCTATTTCACCGACGGCGTTTCCGGCGGCGACGACGACCGCGACGCCACCACCCCGCGCCGCCTCCCCCTCTACGACACCGACGTCCCCCCGTCCGGCCTCGACCCCGACCTCGACCCCGACGCCGACGAGGACGACACCGGCGACCTCCCGGCGGAGCCCGCCGCCGCGCACGCGCGCCGCACGATGATCGGCCGCAGCGCCGAGGAGGTCGACCACGCGCCGCCGCGCGGCCGGTACGCGCCCGTGCCCGCGCCGGAGGGCGTCACGGCGAGCGCCACCCTGCGCTGGGCCGCGCCCGCCGCCGCGCTCGCGCTGGCGTCCGCCATCGTGGTGGGGCGGGCCCTGCGCAGGCGGCACTGACCTCACGCCGCATAGGCTCGGTCGTCGTGACGACTCGAGAGACGACGCTGACCGCGGGCGACGCGGAAGTGACCGTGGCGCCGGGCAACGGCTGCCGGATCAGCAGCCTGAGGATCGCCGGGACCGAACTGCTGCGGCAGGGGGAGCGGTACGGGTGCTTCCCGATGGTGCCCTGGTGCGGGCGGACCAGGGACGGCCGGTTCCGTGACGGCGGGCGGGTCCACCAGATGCCGCTGAACTCGCCGCCGCACGCCATCCACGGCTTCGCCCGCGACGCCGAATGGACGACCGCGCGGGTCAGCGGCTCGGAGGCCGTGTTCACGTACGACCTCACCGACCCGTGGCCGTGGCCCGGCCGGGTCACGCAGATCGTCGCGCTCACCGAGGACGCGCTGACGCTGACGCTCGGCATCGAGACGTACGGCGACTCGTTCCCGGCGCAGGCGGGCTGGCACCCCTGGTTCAACCGGACGCTCGCCGAGAGCGGCAACCCCGTGCGGATCGCGTTCGAGCCCGCCTGGCAGTTGGAGCGCGGCGACGACCACCTGCCGACCGGGCACCGCGTGGACGTGAAGCCGGGCCCCTGGGACGACTGCTTCGGGATGCCCGACGGTGTCGACGTGACGCTGACCTGGCCCGGCGAGCTGGAGGTGAACGTGCGCAGCCGCGAGCAGTGGGTCGTGGTCTACGACGAGCAGGACGCGGCCGTGTGCGTCGAGCCGCAGACCGGGCCGCCCAACGGGCTCAACACCGATCCGCGCCTGGTCACCCCGGTCGAGCCGCTGGAGGCCAGCACCACGTGGAGCTGGACGCGCCTTTAAGCTCGTAGCCATGACGACGAACGACGTGCGCGCGGCGCTGCTCCAGCAGATCAAGGACAAGGCCGTGGTGCACGGCAAGGTGACGCTCTCCTCCGGTCTTGAGGCCGACTACTACGTCGACCTGCGCCGCGTCACCCTCGACGGCGAGGCCGCCCCGCTGGTCGGGCAGGTGCTGCTCGACCTGACGAAGGATCTTGAGTACGACGCTGTCGGCGGTCTGACCATGGGCGCCGACCCCGTCGCCGGGGCGATGCTGCACGCCTCCGCCGCCCGCGGGCAGCGGCTCGACGCGTTCGTCGTCCGCAAGGCCGCCAAGGCGCACGGCATGCAGCGCCAGGTGGAGGGCCCGGACATCAAGGGGCGCCGGGTGCTCGTCGTCGAGGACACGTCCACGACCGGCGGGTCGCCGCTGACCGCCGTCGAAGCGGTCCGCGCGGCCGGCGCCGAGGTCGTCGGCGTGGCCACCATCGTGGACCGCGCGACCGGCGCCGCCGAGAAGATCACCGAGGGCGCCGGGGTCCCGTACCTGTACGCGTTCTCCAAGGACGAGCTGGGCCTGGACTGAGACGAGCCGCCGGGCCCGGAGCCCGGCTCTCGCGCAAGTCTGGAAAGATGGGGGCGACGATGACGTCACCCCCATGGACTTGGTGAGGGTCGGACCACCGGTCGAGACACCTGAAACAACCCAAACCCGCAATCGCGCGCTTCACGAGGAGTCGGCAGATGGCCATCGCAACCCCGGATCAGTACAACGAGATGCTCGACCGGGCCAAGGCGGGGAAGTTCGCCTACCCGGCCATCAACGTCTCGTCGACGCAGACCCTCAACGCGGCCCTCCAGGGCTTCGCCGAGGCCGAGAGCGACGGCATCATCCAGGTCTCGACCGGTGGCGCCGAGTACCTCTCGGGCCAGGGTGTGAAGGACATGGTCGTGGGCGCCCAGGCGCTCGCCGAGTTCGCGCACGTCGCCGCCGCGAAGTACCCGAACAAGATCGCGCTGCACACCGACCACTGCCCGAAGGGCAAGCTGGACGGGTACGTGCGCCCGCTCCTCGACATCTCCGCCAAGCGCGTCGAGGCCGGCGGCCTGCCGCTGTTCCAGTCGCACATGTGGGACGGCTCGGCCGAGACCCTCGACGACAACCTGAAGATCGCCCAGGAGCTGCTCGCCAAGGCCAAGGCCGCGAACATCATCCTGGAGATTGAGATCACGCCGACCGGTGGCGAGGAGGACGGCGTCTCGCACGAGATCAACGACAACCTCTACACCACCGTCGACGACGCGATCCGCACCGTCGAGGCGCTGGGCCTGGGCGAGAAGGGCCGCTACCTGCTCGCCGCCTCGTTCGGCAACGTGCACGGCGTGTACAAGCCGGGCAACGTCGTGCTCCGCCCCGACCTGCTCGCCGAGCTGAACGCGGGCGTCGCCGAGAAGTACGGCAAGCCGGCCGGCTCCAAGCCGTTCGACTTCGTCTTCCACGGCGGCTCGGGCTCCACCCTGGAGGAGATCCGCACCGCCCTTGAGAACGGCGTCGTGAAGATGAACCTCGACACCGACACCCAGTACGCCTTCACTCGGCCGATCGCCGGTCACATGTTCCAGAACTACGACGGCGTCCTGAAGGTCGACGGCGACGTCGGCAACAAGAAGACGTACGACCCGCGCGTGTGGGGCAAGAAGGCCGAGTCGGGCATGACCGCCCGTGTCGTCGAGGCGTGCGAGAGCCTGCGCTCGACGGGCACCCGCATCAAGTAACGCCCGTCCGTTCCAGCCCTCGCACGGGCCCGGCGCCCCCGCTCCTCCGGGGTGCCGGGCCCGTGCCATGCCCAAAGGCGCCCCCAGTGACGTACGACTTCGACACCCCCGTCGACCGGCACGGCACCTGGTGCGTGCAGTGGGACGGCATCACGGACCGCTTCCCGGTCCCCGACCTGCTGCCGTTCACCATCTCCGACATGGACTTCGCGTGCGCGCCCGAGGTCCTGGCCGCCCTGCACGCCCGCCTCGCGCACGGCGTCCTCGGCTACACCGAGTGGCGGAACGACGACTTCCGCGGCGCGGTGCGCGACTGGTTCCGCACCCGGTACGCCACCGAGGTCGACACCGACCGGCTCGTGTACGGGCCGTCCGTCCTCAACCAGATAGCGCAGTTGCTGCGCATGTGGACGGAGCCGGGCGACGGGGTCGTCCTGCACACCCCGGCCTACGACGGGTTCCGCAAGTCCGTCACCGGGCTCGGCCGCGACCTGCGCCCCGTCGGCCTCCACGACTGGACCGGCCTCGAACGGGAGCTGGCCAGGACCGACAGCCGCGTGCTCCTGCTCTGCTCGCCGCACAACCCGACCGGCCACGTGTGGACCGACGCCGAGCTGCGCCGCCTCGCCGACCTCGCGGGCACCCACGACGTGGCGGTGATCAGCGACGAGATCCACGCCGACCTCACCCACGACGGACACACGCACCTGCCGTGGACCCGGTACGGCGACGGGCTGCGCTGGGCGCTCGTCACCTCGGCCACCAAGTCCTTCAACTTCCCCGCGCTCAGCGGCAGTTACGGGTTCGTCGGCGACCCGGACGACCACGCCGAGTTCACCCGCCGCATGGACACAGGTGAGGGGCTCGCCTCGCCCGCCGTGCTCTCGCTCACCGCCCACATCGCCGCCTACCGCGAGGGCGGCGCGTGGCTGGAGGCCCTGCGCGCCTACACGTACGCCAATCTGCGGCTTCTGGAGGAACGGCTCGACGCCGCCTTTCCCGAGCTCAAGTGGCGTGCTCCGCAGGCCGGTTACCTCGCCTGGGTCGATCTGCGGCCGCTCGGCATCACCACGGACGACGCCTTGCAGCGCGTCCTCGTCGAGCAGGAGAAGGTCGCCGTCATGCCGGGCGGGACGTACGGCGCGCCCGGCTTCGTACGGCTCAACGTCGGCTGTCCGCGGAGCAAGGCGGAGGCGGGCGCCGACGCGCTCGTGCGCGCCCTGCGCACGGTCACGGGACGTGACCGGCAGGCGCCGGACGGCGTGATCACCGGCGTGGAGAGCAGCCCGCCGGATGGCGCAGACTGGACACCATGAGCCTTCACGAGAACCTGCTCGGGGGACCGCCCCCGACCCACCTCCCCGACGACCCGGAGCCGCGCGAGCTGCTCGCCGGCGGCACGCCCCCGGCCGACGTCGCCGCGAAGTACCCGACCTCCTCGCTGGCCTGGGCGCAGCTCGCCGACGCCGCGTTCGAGCGGGGCAGCGTCGTCGAGTCGTACGCGTACGCCCGTACCGGCTACCACCGCGGGCTCGACGCGCTGCGGCGCAGCGGCTGGAAGGGCCACGGGCCCGTGCCGTGGGAGCACGAGCCGAACCGCGGCTTCCTGCGCGCCCTGCACGCCCTCGCGCGCGCCGCAGGTGCCATCGGCGAGCAGGAGGAGTTCGAGCGCTGCTCGCAGTTCCTGAAGGACTCGTCCCCGACGGCGGCGCAGACCCTCGGCTGAACCGTGCACGACAGTGAGGCCCGCCTGTGACCAGGCGGGCCTTGCCGTTCCGGGGGACGATTGTGAAGGATGCGAGGCGGGGACCGGGGCCCCGTGCCGGTAACGGCAGGGCGGACCGCTACCCGGAGCACACATCAGGAGACAGCGATGTCCCACGACGCGGATCACGGAGACCGGACCACCCCGGAGACGGGCGCCTCCACAGCGGCGGACACCCCCGACGCGCCGCATCTCGACTTCGCGGGCACCACGCCCTACGAGGACTACGTCCAGGCCGATGTCCTCACCCACCTCCAACACCTGCGCTCGGACGACCCCGGCGAGATGGTCTTCCTCGTGACGACCCAGGTCATGGAGTTGTGGTTCACCGTCATCGTGCACGAGTGGGAGACCGCCGCCCGTGCGCTCACCCAGGACGACGTGCCGACCGCCATCGCCGCGCTGAAGCGCTCGCGCCGCGAGCTGGAGGCCCTGAACGCCTCGTGGCGGCCGCTCGCCGGGCTCACCCCGGCCCAGTTCAACTCCTACCGGTCCTCGCTCGGCGAGGGCTCCGGCTTCCAATCGGCGATGTACCGGCGCATGGAGTTCCTGCTCGGCGACAAGTCGGCGTCGATGCTGGTGCCGCACCGCGGCGCGCCCCGCGTCCACGACGAGCTGGAGAAGGCGCTGCACGAGCCGAGCCTCTACGACGAGGTGCTGCGCCTGCTCGACCGGCGCGGCCACCGCATCCCGCGCTCCGTCCTCCACCGGGACGTGTCCCGGCGCTATGAGCCGTCGCCCGAGGTGGAGGCGGTCTGGACGGCGCTGTACGCGGGTGACGAGACGTCCGAACTGGCGCGGCTCGGCGAGGCGTTGACCGATGTCGCGGAGCTGGTGTGGCGCTGGCGCAACGACCATCTGGTCGCCACGCGCCGCGCCATGGGCGCCAAGACCGGCACCGGCGGCTCCGCCGGGGTGGCGTGGCTGGAGAAGCGCGCGCAGAAGACCGTGTTCCCCGAGCTGTGGACGGCGAGGTCCCATGTCTGACCTGCACGAGCGGGCGCGCGCACTCGACGCGGCCGACGAACTGGCCGCCGTGCGGGCCGACTTCGTCCTCGACGATGTCGTCTACCTCGACGGGAACTCCCTGGGCGCGCTGCCCGCCAACGTCCCCGGGCGGGTCGACGACGTGGTGCGCCGCGAGTGGGGCAGGCTGCGCATCCGGTCCTGGACCGAGTCGGGCTGGTGGACCGCGCCCGAGCGGATCGGTGACCTGATCGCGCCGCTGGTGGGCGCGGCGCCCGGCCAGGTCGTGGTCGGCGACTCCACGAGCGTGAACGTGTTCAAGGCGCTGGTCGGAGCGGTGCGCCTCGCGGGCGAGGGGCGGGACGAGATCCTCGTCGACGCCGCCACGTTCCCGACCGACGGCTACATAGCCGCGTCGGCGGCCCGGATGACCGGGTGCGCGGTGCGGGCGGTGGCACCGGCCGAGGTGCCGGACGCGCTCGGGCCGCGTACGGCCGCCGTGCTCCTCAACCACGTCGACTACCGCACGGGGCGGCTGCACGACCTGCCGGGGCTCACGGCGGCCGTCCGCGCCGCCGGGGCCGTGAGCGTCTGGGACCTGTGCCACAGCGCGGGCGCGCTGCCGGTCGGGCTCGACGAGCACGGGGTCGACCTGGCCGTCGGCTGCACGTACAAGTTCCTCAACGGCGGGCCCGGATCGCCCGCCTACCTGTACGTGCGCGACGCGCACCAGGCCGCCTTCGACTCGCCGCTGCCGGGCTGGAACTCGCACGCCGAGCCGTTCGGGATGCGGCCGGAGTACGAGGCCGCCGAGGGCGCGGTGCGCGGGCGGGTCGGGACGCCGGACATCCTGTCGATGCTGGGCCTGGAGGCGGCGCTTGAGGTCTGGTCGCGGCCGGACGTCTCCATCGAGGCCGTGCGCGCCAAGTCGCTCGCCCTGACGGACTTCTTCCTGGAGTGCGTCGAGGCGTACGTCCCCGCCGGGCGGGTGGAGCCGGTGACCCCGGCCGCGCACGCCGAGCGGGGCAGCCAGGTGGCGCTGCGGTGCGCGGACGCGGGCGCCGTGATGGAGCGGCTCATCGCGGCGGGCGTCGTCGGCGACTTCCGGGCGCCGGACGTGCTGCGGTTCGGGTTCACACCGCTCTACCTCGGGTTCGCGGAGGTGGAGCGGGCAGCGCGGGTGCTGGCCGAACAGCTCTAGGAGCTGACGTAGACGCCTGCCTCGGCCGCCGCCACCGCGGCGGCCACCGCACGGGCCGCGTCCGCCTCGGTGGGCGCGGTCCCGGTCGTGAGCAGGCGGTAGTAGAGCGGCGCCGACACCGCCCGGACGACCTCCGCCGCGTCCGTGCCCTCCGGCAGCTCGCCGCGCTCCACCGCCTCCTCGACGGACGGCGCCCACTCGGCGACCCGGACCTCGTAGAACCGGCGCAGGGCCTCGGCGGTCCGCTCGTCGCAGGTGGCGGCCGCGATCACCGCGCGGAACAAGGGGCCCTGGCGCGGATCGGAGAGGGTCTTGCGCACCAGCCGCGCGTTGGCCGTGAGGTCGCCGCGCAGGGTGCCGGTCGCCGTGCGCGGCAGCGACTCCTGCGCCATCTGCGCGAGCAGGTCGGCCACGAGGCCGGTCGGGGTCGACCAGCGCCGGTAGACGGTGGTCTTGCCGACGTCGGCGCGGCGCGCGATGTCGGCGAGGTCGAGCCGGTCGAAGCCCTCCGAGGCGAGGACGTCGCCCGCGGCTTCGAGGACCGCCGCGCGGACACGGGCGGTGCGCCCGCCGGGACGGAGCGTGCCGGGTTCGGGGTCGCTGCTCATGACAGGCAGGGTAACGGCACAGCAGGACCGTTTACTCGGTGACGGAACGTGTCGGCGCACGTCATGGGCCTGGTAGCGTCCGCTTGCCTACTGGTTTCCACTGGGTTCTCCAGTGTTTTCCTCCAGTGTTTTTCTTGCGCACTCACGTTGCGACGTCGAGAGGTTGGGAGCATGCCGGACGAAGCCGCCGCGCGCGACGAGGCGGAGGAGGCGTCGGCCTTCTCGCACCCCGCGGTCCCGCCGGACGCCACCGCCGCGTACGGCGACCACCCGGACCAGGTCGTGGACTTCTACGCGCCCCGCGACGGCCGGGCCGCGGCGCCGCTCGTCGTCGCCCTGCACGGCGGCGCCTGGCGGACCCCGTACGACCGGGCGCACCTGAGCCCGTTCGCCGACTTCCTCGCCCGGCGCGGGTTCGCCGTCGCCAGCGTCGAGTACCGGCGCGGCCGGGCGCTGCCGCAGCAGGGCGCGAAGGCGCCGGTGGCCGGGCGCTGGCCCGAGACCTTCGACGACGTCGCCGCCGCGCTCGACGCCCTGCCCGCCCTCGCCGCCGAGCACCTGCCGTCGGCGGACGCGCGGCGCACCGTCGTCACCGGGCACTCGGCGGGCGGCCACCTCGCGCTGTGGGCGGCGGCCCGGCACGTCCTGCCCGCGGACTCGCCCTGGCGCACCCCGGCTCCGCCCGCGCTGCGCGGCGTCGTGGCCCTCGCACCGGTCGCGGACCTCGGGCTCGCGCGGAAGCTCGGGGTGTGCGCGGGCGCCGTCGCCGAGCTGCTGGGCGGCGAGGACGAGCGGGCCGAGGCGCGGCTGCCGTACGCGGACCCCGCGCGGCTGCTGCCCACCGGCATCGCGACCACGCTCGTCCAGGGCCGTACGGACACGACCGTGCCGTGCGCCGTCGCCGAGGCGTACGCGGACGCGGCGGCCAGGGCGGGCGAGGTGGTCGGCACCACGTTCCTGGAAGGGGTCGGGCACTTCCCGCTGATCGACCCGGCGGCGGACGCCTGCGCGGTCGTCGCCGAGGAGATCGCGCAACTGGCCTGGTGAGCCGAGTAGTACTCACGGCGGACCCGAAGGACCCGTCTGACTGGGGACGACCCGGCGCCGGGGCGGCCCGTACCGTCGGGGCATGACCGAGACGACCGCCACCTCAGGGGCGCCCAGCAACCGCAGCCCCGAGTTCAGCCTCGCGCAGTCGGCGCTGCGGGGGCTGCGCGAGGACCTGTTCCGCGACGTGCGCGCCTACCGACCGCTGCCCAGGGCGGCGGCGGACGGGCCGTGGGCCCAGCTCTGCCCGCCCGCCCTCCGCAAGCACCTGGGCCTCTTCCCGCACGCCCTGGTCCTTGCCCTGGCGCTGTTCACGTTCCTCGTCGGCATGGCGAGCTACAGCTCCTCCAGCGAGGGCGTCGTCGCCGCCCTGGCGGGGCTCGCGGCCGCCCTGCCGGTGGCGCTCACCCTGCTGCGGCCGGTCCTCGCCTGGTGGCTCTCGTTCGCGGTGGCCCCCGTCCTCGTGGTGCTGACCGGCGACGGCCTGTATCCGTGGTCGAGCGGCAGCATCGTCGGCCACACGGCCGTGATGCTGGTCGTCGCGGCCCGCACCCGGCCCCGTACGGCGGCCTGGATGTGGGTGCTCAGCGCGGTGTACGCGGTCTTCGCCGGCCAGCTGATGGGCGGCATCGACTCCGGCATCTCCGTGCCGATGCTGGTGGTCTCCGGCGTCGCGCTCGCGATCGTCACCCTGATCCAGGTCAACCGCACGACGCGGCGCCAGGTCGTCCAGGAGCGCACGGTCACCGCCGTCGAACGCGACCGGCGGACCCTCCTCGAAGAGCGCACGAACATCGCGCGCGAACTGCACGACGTCGTCGCCCACCACATGTCGGTCGTCGCCATCCAGGCGGAGGCGGCGCCCTACCGGGTCGAGAACCCGCCGCCCGAGCTGGAGCAGGCGTTCGTCACGATCCGCGAGAACGCGGTGGCGGCGCTGACCGAACTGCGCCGGGTCCTGGGCGTCGTACGGGCCGAGGACTACGAGGCGCCCGACGCCCCGCAGCCCACCCTCGCCGACCTCGACAAGCTCCTGGAGAACGTACGGGAGGCCGGCCTGACCGTCACCAAGGCCGTGACCGGCGCCGTCCGCGAACTGCCGCAGGGCGTCGAACTGTCGGCGTACCGGATCGTGCAGGAGGCGCTCAGCAACGCGCTGCGGCACGCGCCCGGCGCCGAGGCGGCCGTCGAGGTGTCGTACGTGCTCGGCGGGCTCGGCCTGCGGATCGTCAACGGCGCGCCCAGCGCCCTCGCCAAGCCCTCGCCCGGCGCCGGACACGGCATCACCGGGATGCGTGAGCGCGTCACGATGCTCAGCGGCGAGATGACGGCCGGGCCGACGGCGGACGGCGGCTACGAGGTCATGGTCTTCGTGCCGGTCGCGACCCAGGCCCCCGAGCAGCGCGAGAAGGCCGACGACACCACCGGGGCGGACGCATGATCAAGGTCCTGATCGCCGACGACCAGATGATGGTGCGCGAGGGCTTCTCGGTGCTCCTCAACGCGATGCCGGACATCGAGGTCGTCGGCGAGGCGGTCAACGGCGTCGAGGCGGTCGCCAGGGTCCGCGAACTCCACCCCGACGTCGTCCTCATGGACATCCGCATGCCCGAGATGAACGGCATCGAGGCGACCCGCGAGATCGTCGCCGCCGACGAGGGCGCCAAGGTCCTCGTCCTCACCACCTTCGACCTCGACGAGTACGTGTACCAGGCGCTGCGCGCGGGCGCGTCCGGCTTCCTCCTGAAGGACGCGTCGGCGCGCCAACTCGCCGAGGGCGTCCGGGTGGTGGCGAACGGCGAGGCGCTCCTGGCCCCCTCCGTGACGCGCCGCCTGATCACCGAGTTCTCGAAGCTCTCGGAGTCGCCGAAGCTGCCCGCCGTGCAGAACCCGGGGGCCTACGGGGAGCTGACCGACCGCGAGACGGAGGTCCTCGTCCTCATCGCACAGGGACTGTCGAACGCGGAGATCGCCGAGCGGCTCGTCGTCGCCGAGTCGACCATCAAGACGCACGTCAGCCGGGTCCTGGTCAAACTGGGCCTGCGCGACCGCACGCAGGCGGCCGTCTTCGCGTACGAGGCACGTCTGGTCACACCGGGCTGAGCGGGGCTAGCGTCCAGACATGGACGCTGTCACCGCCTTCGACCCGTGGTCCCCGGCCTTCGTGGCCGACCCGTACCCCGCGTACGCGGCGCTGCGCGAGGCGGGCCGGGTCCACTGGTTCGAGCCCACGCGCCAGTACCTGATCCCGCACCACGCGGACGTGTCGACGCTGCTGCGGGACCGCCGCCTGGGCCGCACCTATCAACACCGCTACGCGCACGAGGACTTCGGCCGCACACCCCCGCCACCCGAGCACGAGCCGTTCCACACCCTCAACGACCACGGCATGCTCGACCTCGAACCCCCGGACCACACGCGCATCCGCCGCCTCGTCTCCAAGGCGTTCACCCCGCGCACGGTCGAGCAATTGCGACCCTACGTGGAGAAGCTGGCCGGAGACCTCGTCGCGGGCCTCGTCGCGGACGGCGGCGGCGACCTCCTCACAGCGATCGCCGAACCCCTCCCGGTCGCGGTCATCGCCGAGATGCTCGGCATCCCCGAGGCGGACCGCCCGCTCCTGCGCCCCTGGTCGGCGGCGATCTGCGGGATGTACGAGCTGAACCCGCCGGAGGAGACGGCGCGGGCGGCGGTACGGGCATCGGTGGAGTTCACGGAGTACCTGCGGGCCCTGATCACGACCCGCCGCCACAGCCCCACCGACACAGACCTGATCTCGGCCCTGATCGCCGCCCACGACGAGGACGACGACCGCCTCACCGAACAAGAACTCATCTCGACCTGCGTGCTGCTCCTCAACGCGGGCCACGAGGCCACCGTCAACTCGACGGTGAACGGCTGGTGGGCCCTGTTCCGCCACCCCGACCAGCTGGCGGCGCTCCGCGCGGACCACGCCCTGGTCCCGCGCGCCGTCGAGGAGCTGATGCGCTACGACACCCCGCTCCAGCTCTTCGAACGCTGGGTGCTCGACGACATCGACTTCGCGGGCACCACCATCCCCCGCGGCTCCGAGGTCGCCCTCCTCTTCGGCTCCGCCAACCACGACCCGGCGGTCTTCACCGACCCGGCCCGCCTCGACCTCACCCGCGCCGACAACCCCCACATCTCCTTCAGCGCGGGCATCCACTACTGCATCGGCGCCCCCCTCGCCCGCGTGGAACTGGCGGCATCTCTCCGAGCCCTGCTCACCCAGGCCCCGACACTGCACCTGGCAGCGGAACCCACCCGCCGCCCGAACTTCGTCATCAGGGGCCTGGAGGGGCTCCCCGTCGCGCTCTGAACACCCGGTGCAACAAAACCCCACCGAGCGCCCCGACCCCGACCCCGCCGACAAGACACACCGGCAGATCGATGACGAAGACCCGCCAGTCGGGGGCCTGCTCGAACCGATTCACACGCCCCTGCGCCCGCCCCCACCACACCCACAAGCCACCCCCGATCCCGGCGAGAACGGCGAGGCAGCCGAGTGCGGCTTCTGTGCGTTGTCCCATGGGTGGGGGGACGTCTGTTCGCCGGGCTTGGTTTCAGGACGCCACCTGCGCCGATCGTGCAGCATGACACAGCGCGCTCACCATGTGGCTGATCCGGCAGTGCATGCGGGAGCGGCCGGATCTCAACCTGATCCCGACACTGGGGCTCAAGGTCGGAACCCACCGCACCGACCGGGCCGAGCCCGACGGCATGCTGGCACCGGTTCACCACTTCCTGGGGCAGGGACACTGGGCCGACGCCGAAGGCGTTCTCATGACCGTTGAGATCACGTTCTACGACGCCGACACCCACGCCCGCGACCGAGTGGAGAAGCCCGCCGCCTACGCCGAGGCGAACATCCCGTGTACTTGCTGGTGGACCGTCCCCGACCCTGTCGGCATCGAGCTGGACACGGAACAGCTCAAGCGGTACGTCCGCTGACCGCCGCTCGGGCTGGACTGACCGCGCCGGCGGCTTGATATACCTGCTGAGCAGGTATTCGGCGGAAAGGCGGGCGGACGGCGTGGGTGAGGCCGACGGAGCGGGGGAGATCGCGCGGCGGGTCGAGTTCGAGACCATGCTGCTCAGCCGGCACGGCTATCTGTCCGGATCCCGGGCCAGGTCAGACCGCTGGCGCCTGGACCGCAGCGCGTACATCCTCCTGAGCCGGATCCAGCTGGACGGGCCGATGTCGATCGGGCAGCTCAGCGAGGCGTTCGGCCTGGATGCCTCGACCCTGAACCGGCAGACGGCCGCGATGCTCCGTGCCGGGCTCGTCGAGCGCATCCCGGACCCGGACGGCGGCATCGCCCGCAAGTTCCGCGTCACGGAGGAGGGCGCCAGGAGCCTCGACGAGGACCGCGGGCTGAACGTCGAGGTGATCGGCGGTCTCATGAAGGACTGGACCGAGGAAGAGGTGGCCGGCTTCGCGGCGAGCCTGCGGCGTCTGAACCGGGCGATCGAGGACCTGGAGGGGCGTCCGTGGCCCCGGCCCGACGGCTCCTGACCCCGCACAGCCGCCACCGGCCCCGACGGCAGGGCGCTCAGGGCAGCGCCAGGCCCCACGCCCCCACCCGTACCGTCCACATCCGGCGGCGGACCGGGCCCGCGATGGCGACCGTGTCCGTGCGGTAGCGGAAGTCGGGTCCGGTCACCGTGATCGTCCGGGCCGAGGCACGCAGCGGGGGCGCGTCCGGGGTGTGGTGGATCTCAAGGCGGGCCAGACCCGTACCGGTGGCGGGGCCGACCGAGACGTGGCGGACCGGCTGGTCGAGGTCGAGCACGGTCCTGCCGTCCGCCTCGATCCGCAGGTGCGCCGGGGGGCCGGGCTCCTGGCCCGTGGGGCGCGCGGGCCGGGGCGCGAGCGTGCGGACCAGGGAGCGGCAGGTGCGCAGCCAGGGGTGCGCCGCGCCGTCCGCGCCGGGGGGATGCTGGGTGAGCGGCGGGATGCGCAGTTCGCCGAGGACCACGCCGTCGCTGTCGTCGACGAGGAGGTCGAGGCGGCGCTCCGAACCGTCCAGCGCGGCGCGTGCCGCGGCGACCGCCCCGGAGGGAATTCCGAGGGAGCGTGCGAGCGACACGGCACCGCCCACCGGGATCATCGAGAGCACCGCTGCGGACAGCTCCCGCTCGCGGTGCAACAGGGAGACCGCCCGCAGCAGCGCCCGGTCGTCACCGATCACCACGGGGCGCCGCGCACCCCGCCTGGCCAGCGCTTTCGCGAATTCCTCCGGCCCCTCGGGCAGGCACACGCGGGCCGCCGCGCCCGCGCACAGCACATCCTTGGCGATCCGTACGGACTCCCCGTCCGTACGCCGGGCGAGGGGGTCCACGAGCACCAGAACCTGCCGCGACAGCCCCTCGTCCGTCCGGTCAGCCGGCTGTTCCAAAGCCGCCACCTCGGCCTTGCCTCGCTTCCTCGGGTAGCATCTTTGTGCAAGAGCCCCTTGCGCTATTGCGCCAGGGGCTTCGTCTATTCCGGGGCATACCAAGGCTTACGCATTCATCAGTGGCTGCGACCCCTGACCTTGGACATGCCCCGCCCGGAAGGGGTGTACGCCTGTGCCCGCACTTGTGCTGCTCGGTGCTCAGTGGGGTGACGAAGGCAAGGGAAAGGCCACCGACCTGCTCGGTGGATCCGTGGACTATGTGGTGCGCTACCAAGGCGGCAACAACGCCGGTCACACGGTCGTCGTGGGCGACCAGAAGTACGCGCTGCATCTCCTCCCTTCCGGAATCCTCTCGCCGGAGTGCACGCCGGTCATCGGAAACGGTGTCGTCGTCGACCCGTCGGTCCTGCTCTCCGAGCTGAGCGGTCTGAACGAGCGCGGCGTCGACACGTCCAAGCTCCTGCTCAGCGGTAACGCGCACATCATCACGCCGTACAACGTGACCGTCGACAAGGTGACGGAACGGTTCCTCGGCAAGCGCAAGATCGGCACCACCGGGCGCGGCATCGGCCCGACCTACGCCGACAAGATCAACCGCGTGGGCATCCGCGTCCAGGACCTCTACGACGAGTCGATCCTCACCCAGAAGGTCGAGGCGGCCCTCGAGGTCAAGAACCAGCTCCTCACCAAGCTCTACAACCGCCGCGCCATCGAGGCCCAGCAGGTCGTCGAGGAGCTGCTCGGCTACGCGGAGCAGATCAAGGGCTACGTCGCCGATACCACCCTGATCCTCAACAAGGCGCTCGACGACGACAAGGTCGTGCTCTTCGAGGGCGGCCAGGGCACGCTCCTCGACATCGACCACGGCACGTACCCCTTCGTCACCTCGTCGAACCCGACCGCGGGCGGCGCCTGCACGGGCGCCGGTGTCGGCCCGACGAAGATCAGCCGCGTCATCGGCATCCTCAAGGCGTACACGACCCGCGTCGGCGCCGGACCGTTCCCGACCGAGCTGTTCGACGACGACGGCGAGGCGCTGCGCCGCATCGGCGGCGAGCGCGGTGTCACCACCGGCCGCGACCGCCGCTGCGGCTGGTTCGACGCGGTCATCGCCCGCTACGCGACCCGCGTCAACGGCCTGACCGACTTCTTCCTCACCAAGCTCGACGTCCTCACCGGCTGGGAGCAGATCCCCGTCTGTGTCGCGTACGAGATCGACGGCAAGCGCGTCGAGGAACTGCCGTACTCGCAGACCGACTTCCACCACGCGAAGCCCGTCTACGAGATGCTGCCGGGCTGGTCCGAGGACATCACCAAGGCCAAGACCTTCGCCGACCTGCCGAAGAACGCGCAGGCCTACGTGAAGGCGCTGGAGGAGATGTCCGGCGCCCCGATCTCGGCCATCGGCGTCGGCCCCGGCCGCGACGAGACGATTGAGATCAACTCGTTCCTGTAGAAGGACGTGCACACGGCACGCCCCGGTCCGCCTCGCGCGGGCCGGGGCGTCCGCGTCAGCCCGCCTTGTCGTACGTGGACGCCTTGCCGGTGTCCATGACGCGGTTCAGTTGCCCCGAGGGGAGCACGGTGAGCGTGCTCGCCGCTCCGGGGGCGCAGGTGGGCGCGCCAGGCCCGGACACGACGTCGGTCCGGCCGATGCTCAAGGTGTCGCCGTCGGCGGACACCAGATCGCCCTGGAACAGACAGCGATAGGTGGAGCCCGACGACAGCGAACCGTCCGCCGTCACCGACAGGACGGTGTCGCCGGGGCTGCCCTGCTGAATGGTCAGCCGGTACGCGACGCCGTTGTCGTCCGTTCTCTCCCAGCTGCCGAGGAACTTCACCGGTATCACGTCCGAGGAAGCCTGCGGGGTCTGACCCTGCTCGCCGGTGGGTGACGGTGTGTCGGGGCCCGGCTGGGCCGATGCCGTCACCGTCGGCGACGCCGTGTCGCCGCCCGCCTTCGAGCCGGCCGTGCCGTCGTCCTTCATCAGGGCGAAGACCGATCCGCCCGCGCCGAGAGCCACTATCAGGGCGACCACGATCAACGCCGCCGTGGAACGGCCCCGGCGCGGCGGCTCCTGCTGCGGGGAGACCAGCGGGGCCGGACCGTAGGGCGGGGTCTGGCCCCAGTTCCCCTGCGGATAGCCGTACGCGGCCGGCTGCGGCTGGGGCTGTGACGGGTAGCCGTAGGCGGGCGTGGCCGGGGCGGGCGCCGCCGCCTGCTGGCCGACGACCATCGTGGGCAGGTGGTTGAGCTGGGCGCCGCCCGGCTTGCCCGGCGGAGGCGGGGGTGGGGGTGAGGGCGCTTCGGGCGCGGCCCGCGTCCCCCGGTCCGGTTCCTCCGAATCCAGCAACTGCACGGCGTGGCGCCCGAGTTGCGCAACGAGCGCGCCGGGCAGCCACGGGTCACGAGTGCGGCCCCCGTCGCCCAGGGTGTCTTCCGCGCCGGTGCGCTCCAGGATCTCCCGCAACGAGGGGCGGGCGGCGGGCTGCTTGCGCAGGCAGTCCCGTACGAGATCCTGCAGGCCCTCCGGGACACCGGCCAGATCCGGCTCCTCCTGGGCGATGCGGAACATCAGCGCGTGCACCCCGCTGTTGGACGTGCCGAACGGCAGCGCGCCCGTCGCCGCGTACGCGAGGACCGAGCCCAGGCAGAACACGTCGCACGCCGGGGTGACCCGGTCGCCGCGCACCTGCTCCGGCGCCATGAACCCGGGCGATCCGACCAGCGCGCCCGTCCGCGTGAGACCGCCGTCGGTGACCGTCTCCAGGGCGCGGGCTATGCCGAAGTCGATGACGCGCGGGCCGTCGATCGTCACCAGCACGTTCGACGGCTTCAGATCGCGGTGGATCAGACCCGCCTCATGGATGTCCATGAGCGCGTGCGCGAGCCCGGCCGCGAGGATGCGCACCGACCGCTCCGGCAGCGCCCCGTAGTCGTGCGAGACGACCTGCTGGAGCGCGGGCCCCGCCACATAGCCCGTCGCCACCCACGGGATCTCCGCGTCCGTGTCCGCGTCGAGCACCGGCGCCGTCCACGCGCCGCCGACCTGCCGCGCCGCCCGCACCTCCTGCCGGAAGCGCGACCTGAACTCCTCCTGCTCGGCGAGCTCCTCGCGGACCAGCTTCACCGCGACGGTCCGGCCGCGCTCGGAGCGCGCCAGATACACCTGCCCCATGCCGCCCGCGCCCAGCCGGCCGAGCAGCCGGTACGCCCCGATGCGCTGCGGGTCCCCCGCTCCCAGCGGTTCGAGCCTCTCCATGTCGCGCCACCCTCCCCCGTACGTGACCAACCCTCTGAGAATAGTGCGGACATACGACAGAGAGGCCCGGAGCGGCTCACACGGTTCCGTAACGGACGCGGAGAGTGATATACGCGCGGTGAGCGACAGGGTGTCGCGTTCGGGGCCGTCCCGCAGACAGGACGCCGATGGTGCGGCGGCGGACGCCGCCTCTACCCTCGGGCCCATGACCCCTCAGCCGAATCCCCAGGTCGGCGCAGCCGTCAAGGCCGCGGACCGTGCGCACGTGTTCCACTCCTGGTCCGCACAGGAGCTCATCGACCCCCTCGCCGTCGCCGGTGCCGAAGGCTCGTACTTCTGGGACTACGACGGCAAGCGCTACCTCGACTTCGCGTCCGGGCTCGTCTTCACCAACATCGGCTACCAGCACCCGAAGGTCGTCGCGGCGATCCAGGAGCAGGCCGCGAAGATGACGACGTTCGCGCCCGCCTTCGCCGTCGAGGCGCGCTCCGAGGCCGCACGCCTCATCGCCGAGCGCACCCCCGGCGACCTCGACAAGATCTTCTTCACCAACGGCGGCGCCGACGCCGTCGAGCACGCCCTGCGGATGGCCCGCCTGCACACGGGCCGCCCGAAGGTCCTCTCCGCCTACCGCTCGTACCACGGCGGCACCCAGCAGGCCGTGAACGTCACCGGCGACCCGCGCCGCTGGGCCAGCGACACCGGCACCGCCGGGGTCGTCCGGTTCTGGGCGCCGTTCCTGTACCGCTCCCGCTTCTACGCGGAGACGGAGGCGCAGGAGTGCGAGCGCGCCCTGGAGCACCTGGAGTCGACGATCCAGTTCGAGGGCCCGTCGACGATCGCCGCGATCATCCTGGAGACCGTCCCCGGCACGGCGGGCATCATGCTGCCGCCCGAGGGCTACCTCGCCGGGGTCCGCGCCCTGTGCGACAAGTACGGCATCGTCTTCGTCCTCGACGAGGTCATGGCGGGCTTCGGCCGCACCGGTACGTGGTTCGCGGCCGACCTGTACGGGGTCGTGCCGGACCTCATGACCTTCGCCAAGGGCGTCAACTCCGGGTACGTGCCGCTCGGCGGCGTCGCGATCTCCGGCGCCATCGCCGAGACGTTCGCCAAGCGGCCCTACCCGGGCGGCCTCACCTACTCCGGGCACCCGCTGGCCTGCGCCGCCGCCGTCGCCACCATCGAGGTCATGGCGGAGGAGGGCATCGTCGAGCACGCCGCCAAGCTCGGCGCGGACGTCATCGAGCCAGGGCTGCGCGCGCTGGCCGAACGGCACCCCTCGGTGGGCGAGGTGCGGGGCGTCGGCATGTTCTGGGCCCTCGACCTCGTACGGGACCGGGCGACGCGGGAACCCCTCGTGCCGTACAACGCGACCGGGCAGGACAACACGCCGATGGCCGCGTTCGCCGCCGCCGCGAAGAGGAGCGGCCTGTGGCCGTTCGTCAACATGAACCGGACCCATGTGGTGCCGCCGCTGAACATCACCGAGGCCGAGGCCAAGGAAGGGATCGCGGCGCTCGACTCGGCGTTGGGCGTGGCGGACGAGTACGTGGCGTAGGAATGCGGGCCCGGGGGACGGCATCGTGATGGCGTCCCCCGGGCCCGACTCGCCGTCGGCTCAGCTGAAGACGATCATCGACCCCTGGGCCAGGCTGCGGGTCGCCGCCTGGTGCAGACCCAGCCACACATGGCGCTCCCGCG
This sequence comes from Streptomyces sp. NPDC046939, assembly GCF_040644575.1. Classification (NCBI taxonomy): domain Bacteria; kingdom Bacillati; phylum Actinomycetota; class Actinomycetes; order Kitasatosporales; family Streptomycetaceae; genus Streptomyces; species Streptomyces sp. NPDC046939. The sequence goes on along the minus strand of NZ_JBEYWV010000009.1, from coordinate 210,482 downwards.
CGAACGGGCCCTCACCGGGGGCGACCGGCGCCGCCCGTTCCTCCAGTTCGGTGGGGGCCGCGGGCGGGGCCGGCGGGCGCGGCGGGTTCGCCGGGTCGATGCCGATCGACGGGGCCACGTACTCCAGTTCGCGCAACAAGGCGTGCGAGGAGCCCAGCGGGCCGCCGCCCTCCAGGAGTTCGTCGTTCGACAGCGGCGCCGGGAAGTCCACGGGGACGTACGCGCCCGCGTGGTCGTAGTGCCACACCAGATGCGAGGCCTGCGCCGTCGACTCGAACATCTCCAGCAACTGCTCGTAGTCGCCGCCCAGTTCGTCCACCGGCGTCACCGCGAGACCGCACATCTGGAGCAGATAGGCGCGGCGCAGGAAATGCAGCGCGTCGTAGTCGAACCCGGCCACGGGCGCCACGTCGCCGGAGAGGCCCGGCATGTACGCGTAGACCGGGACCGGGGGCAGGCCCGCCTCGTGCAGGGCCTTGTCGTAGAGCGCGAGTTCCTCCGCGAACGGGTTGTCGGGGCTGTGGCACAGCACGTCGACGAGCGGGACGAGCCACAGGTCACAGGCCAAGGGGGCTCCTTAGGGCTCCGGTTGTCAGGTCAGGGTAGTGCGCGACGGCCCGGCACAGCCCTGTCTTGCGGGTACCCGTTCTCCGGCTCCTTCTCCGGCTCCTTCTCAGGCGCCGGATTCGCCCGCGAGGCGTTCGAGCAGGGACAGGGACTCCTTGTTGTACGCCGCGATGATCTCCTGCGCGGCCGGGGCGTCCCCGCGGGCCAGCGCGTCCACCAGCGCGCAATGGCCCGACCACAGGGCGCCCCGCAGGTCGTCGGCGCGGCGCAGCAGCGGGACCGCGCACATCCACGACTGCACGCGCAGACGGTGGAAGAAGTCCGACAGATACGGGTTGCCGAACAAGGCGGCCAACTCGCGCCAGAACCGCAGGTCGTAGCCGATCAGGACGTTCAGGTCGCCGGCGCCCGCCGCGCGGGCCGCCTCCTCGCCGCGACGGCGCACCCCCGTGAGGGCGCCCTCCGGGATCTCCGGCAGAGCGCGGAAGATACCGTCCGCCACCAGGCTCCGGGCCTCCACGATCGCGCGGTAGTCGGACAGGGAGTACTCGTGGACGCGGAAACCGCGGTGCTGGGCCGAGTCGAGCAAGCCCTTCGCGGTCAGATCGACCAGAGCCTCCCTGACCGGGGTCGCCGACACCCCGTACCCCTCGGCGATCTCCTTCACCGTGAACTCCTGGCCCGGGCACAGGCGGCCCGCCAGGATCTCGTCGCGCAGCGCGTCCGCGATCTGCTGGCGCAGGGTGCTGCGGGTGACGGCGGGGCCGTCGAAAGCGGGCAAGGCGGGTCCCCCGGTTCACCTGGCTGTCAACGTACCCCGCACTTTATCCGCGGCGCCGGACCGCCCCCGCGCCTTCGGCCTCCGGCCCTGTTCCCCGCCCCCTCGGGGTTGCGGGGACTCCGTCCCCCACGCCCGGGCTGCGGCGCCGAACCGGCCCGGCGCCTTCAGGCCCCGGCCCTGTTCCCCGCCCACCCGCCCCCGAGGTGGTTGCGGGGACTTCGTCCCCACGCCCGGGCTGCGGCGTCGGACCGCCCCAGCGCCTTCGGGCCCCGGCCCCGTTCCCCACCCCCTCGGGGTTGCGGGGACTCCGTCCCCCACGCCCGGGCTGCGGCACTGAACCGCCCCAGCGCCTTCGGGCCCCGGCCCTGTTCCCCACCCACCCGCCCCCGAGGTGGTTGCGGGGACTTCGTCCCCACGCCCGGGCTGCGGCGCTGGACCGCCCCGGCGCCTACGGCCCCCGGCCCCGTTCCCCGCCCACCCGCCCTTTCGGGGGGTGTGGGGACTCCGTCCCCCCTCACCCCCGGGCTGCGGTGCGGGACCGTCCCCGCGCGTACGGCCCCCCGGCCCCGCCCTCGCCCCTCGGAGTTGCGGGGACTCCGTCCCCCCTCACCCCGGCCGCGGTGCCGGAGCGTCCGGCGCCTTCAGGCCCCGCCTCCCACTAGGTGGGGCCCCCACCAACCTCCAGCACCGGCACGCCCCACCCCCGCGCCTCCTCCCCACCCGGCCCCAGCGCTCACGGACCCCGCGCGCTACCCGCCCCGCCCCCTACCTCGGCTCCGGCGGACGCTGTCTCGGCATGTTGGGGCGGGTGCCCGGGGGGAGAGGGAAGCGGGGGGTCGGAGGCGGTGGGGGGCTGGGCAGGGTCGAATGGGTGGGGGGGTGGAGGGATGAGGGGAGGGGGCCCGTGTGGAAGTGGTGCATCCAGTCCGCCGTCTCGGTGCGGACCAGCTCCGTCACGTCCTCCGAGAAGCGCCGCAGGACGGAGAGGCACCGCTCGGCGGCCTCCGCGGCCGTGCCCTCGGTCGGGCCGAGGACCTCGCGGACGCACTCGGACGCCCAGTCGAACTGGAGCGTCTGGAGCCGCCGCTGCACCGCTTGCGCGGTCGCCACGTCCCGCATCCAGCCGGACGTCAGGCCGAACCACCGGTCGCAGCCGACACAGGCCACCGCCAGCAGGAGGCCCAGGTAGCCCCAGACCGCGGCGCCGGGCACCGCCCCCGCCAGATCCAGGAGCGGCAGCGCGCCCGCCGTCAGCGCCCCCAGTACCGCCCCGCCGCGCAGCACCCGCGCCACCCGCCGCTTCCACGCCCGGTCGGCGAGGTACCAGGCGGCCGTCCGCAGGGCCCCGCGCTCCACCCACCGGTACAGCTCGTCGAGGCGGTCGGCCGGTTCGCCCCAGTCGCCGAGCGGGAACATGCGCCCCGTGAGATCGTCCGAGGTGCTGCGGCCCTCGCCCGGCCCCTCCTGGGGCGGTCCTTCGGGCTGCATGTCCGGCTGACTCACCCGGCACTCCTCGATCGGTCACGGTTGATACGGCATCTTCCTACCGCCCAATGGGTGGCCGACGCCCCGGTTCCGCGGGTTTTCCGCTCAGACGTGGGCCTTCATCAGGTAGGGGAAAGCGGCGCATCTCACTCGAAAGAGTGTCGTGCCAGGCGCTGGGGCGGGCACTCCCCGGACCACGTACGCTCGTTTCAGGGACGCGCCCGCGCCCAGGACGACCTCGACGACACGGAACAGGAGCTGATCGTGATCCCCGGTGGTGGCCAGCCCAACATGCAGGAGCTGCTCCAGCAGGCCCAGAAGATGCAGCAGGACCTCGCGGCGGCGCAGGAGGAGCTGGCGCGGACCGAGGTCGACGGCCAGGCGGGCGGCGGTCTCGTCAAGGCGACGGTGACCGGCGCCGGTGAGCTGCGCGGCCTGGTCATCGACCCGAAGGCGGTCGACCCGGAGGACACGGAGACCCTCGCCGACCTGGTGGTCGCGGCGGTCCAGGCGGCGAACGAGAACGCCCAGACGCTCCAGCAGCAGAAGCTCGGCCCGCTGGCGCAGGGCCTCGGCGGCGGCGGCGCGAGCGGCATCCCGGGCCTCCCCTTCTAGCCCCGGCGCCGACTACCGTACGAGCCAGAGACACCATCACCAGAATCCGAACAAGCATCTGACGGAAGGCATCCGACCCGTGTACGAAGGCGTGGTCCAGGACCTCATCGACGAACTGGGCAGGCTGCCCGGCGTCGGTCCCAAGAGCGCGCAGCGGATCGCCTTCCACATCCTGCAGGCCGAGCCGACGGACGTCCGCCGGCTCGCGCAGGCGCTGATGGAGGTCAAGGCGAAGGTCCGCTTCTGCGCGACGTGCGGGAACGTGGCGCAGGAGGAGCTGTGCAACATCTGCCGCGACCCGCGCCGCGACCTTGCCGTCATCTGTGTGGTCGAGGAGCCGAAGGACGTCGTGGCGATCGAGCGCACGCGTGAGTTCCGCGGGAAGTACCACGTCCTCGGCGGCGCCATCAGCCCGATCGAGGGCGTGGGCCCGGACGACCTGAGGATCCGGGAGCTGCTCGCCCGCCTCGCGGATGGCACGGTCACCGAGCTGATCCTCGCGACCGACCCGAACCTGGAGGGCGAGGCGACGGCGACGTACCTCGCCCGGATGATCAAGCCCATGGGCCTGAAGGTCACCCGCCTGGCCAGCGGCCTCCCCGTCGGGGGCGACCTGGAGTACGCGGACGAGGTCACTCTCGGCCGGGCCTTCGAGGGGAGACGACTCCTAGATGTCTGATGCCACGCTGCACGCCACCGCCCCGGATCCGGACGATTTCGCCGTCCAGATCTCCGACCAGATCGAGTCGTTCATCGTCGCGGTCACCGAGATCGCGAAGGGCGACGAGCCCGACTCCGCCATTCCGTTCCTGCTGCTCGAGGTCTCGCAGCTGATGCTCGCGGGCGGGCGGCTCGGCGCGCACGAGGACATCGTCCCGGACGAGCGCTACGAGCCCGATCTCGGCCCGGAGCAGGACGTGGACGAGATGCGGGAGCGGCTCGCCGCGATGCTCGCGCCGGTCGACGTGTACTCCGAGGTCTTCGACCCTTACGAGCCGCGCAAGGCCCGGGTCGCGGCGCGGATCTCCGACGACCTGACCGACGTCGTCGCCGATCTGCGCCACGGCATGGCGCACTACCGCGCGGGCCGGGTCACCGAGGCGCTGTGGTGGTGGCAGTTCTCGTACTTCTCGAACTGGGGCTCCACCGCGTCGGCGACGCTGCGCGCGCTGCAGTCCCTGGTGGCGCACGTCCGGCTCAACCAGCCGCTCGACGACCTGGACGGCCTCGACACGGACGAGGACCTGTCCGGCGCCGAGGACACGCTCGCCGAGGAGGCGGGGCAGGTCATGGTGGAGGAGATCGCCGGTCCGCTCGGCCTGCGCCCGGTCAAATAGCCGTCGGGCGCCCCCGCGTCCGCACGTGAGCTGGCCCACTTTCCGCTTGCCCCGGGTGCCGTTGGGCATGTGCTTGATCGGGCGGCCGGACCCCGACCAGGAACCCCCTGGTGATCACGTCGTGAGCGGGACATCTCACGATGCGGTATCGCTGGGGCGGATTTCGGCCGCTCGTTAGACTGAGCCGACCGCGGTACGCGTACGTACACGTGGTGACAGACGGACTGAGCGAGGAGCGCACGTGGGCCTTGTCGTGCAGAAGTACGGAGGCTCCTCCGTAGCCGATGCCGAGGGCATCAAGCGGGTCGCCAAGCGCGTGGTGGACGCCAAGAAGAACGGCAACCAGGTGGTTGTCGTGGTGTCCGCGATGGGTGACACGACGGATGAGTTGATCGATCTCGCCGAGCAGGTATCCCCGATCCCTGCCGGGCGCGAATTCGACATGCTGCTGACCGCCGGGGAGCGGATCTCCATGGCACTGCTTGCCATGGCGATCAAAAACCTGGGCCACGAGGCCCAGTCGTTCACGGGCAGCCAGGCCGGCGTCATCACCGACTCGGTCCACAACAAAGCGCGGATCATCGACGTCACGCCCGGGCGCATCCGGACCTCGATCGAAGAGGGCAACATCGCCATCGTCGCGGGGTTCCAGGGCGTCAGCCAGGAGGGGAAGAACATCACGACCCTCGGGCGTGGTGGCTCGGACACCACGGCTGTCGCGCTGGCCGCCGCGCTCGACGCCGAGGTCTGTGAGATCTACACCGACGTCGACGGTGTCTTCACCGCCGACCCGCGCGTGGTGAAGAAGGCGCGGAAGATCGACTGGATCTCCTTCGAGGACATGCTGGAGCTGGCCAGCTCCGGGTCGAAGGTGCTGCTCCACCGCTGTGTGGAGTACGCCCGCCGCTACAACATCCCGATCCACGTGCGGTCCAGCTTCAGCGGACTGCAGGGCACCTGGGTCAGCAACGAGCCGATCGAGAAGAAGCAGCAAGGGGACAAGGCCGTGGAGCAGGCGATCATCTCCGGTGTCGCGCACGACACCTCCGAGGCCAAGATCACCGTGGTCGGTGTGCCGGACAAGCCGGGTGAGGCCGCGAAGATCTTCCGCGCGGTCGCGGACGCCTCGATCAACCTCGACATGATCGTCCAGAACGTGTCGGCCGCGTCGACCGGTCTGACCGACATCTCCTTCACGCTGCCCAAGACCGAGGGCCGCAAGGCCATCGACGCCCTGGAGCGGATCAAGCCCAGCGTCGGCTTCGACTCGCTGCGCTACGACGACCAGATCGCCAAGATCTCCCTGGTCGGCGCCGGCATGAAGACGAACCCGGGCGTCACCGCCGGGTTCTTCGAGGCACTCACCGACGCGGGCGTCAACATCGAGCTGATCTCGACCTCCGAGATCCGCATCTCCGTCGTCACCCGCGCCGACGACGTGAACGAGGCCGTGCGCGCCGTGCACACCGCCTTCGGGCTCGACTCGGACTCCGACGAGGCCGTGGTCTACGGGGGCACCGGCCGCTGATGGCCGCAGCCAACCCGGGGCGTCCGACGCTCGCGGTCGTGGGAGCGACCGGGAGCGTCGGCGCCGTGCTGTTGCAGATCCTGTCGCAGCACGCGGACATCTGGGGCGAGATCCGGCTCGTCGCCTCGGCGCGCTCGGCGGGGCGCAAGCTCACCGTGCGCGGCGCCGAGGTCGAGGTGGTGGCCCTGGAGGAGTCCGTCTTCGACGGGGTCGACGTCGCCATGTTCGACGTGCCCGACGAGGTCGCCGCCGAGTGGGCGCCGGTCGCCGCGGCCAAGGGCGTCGTCGTCGTGGACAACTCGGCCGCGTTCCGCATGGACCCGGACGTGCCGCTCGTCGTCCCCGAGGTCAATCCGCACGCCGCGCGCGTGCGCCCGCGCGGGATCATCTCCAGCGCCAACTGCACGACCCTGTCGATGATCGTGGCCATCGGCGCGCTGCACGCCGAGTTCGGCCTGGACGAGCTGGTCGTCTCCAGCTACCAGGCGGTGAGCGGTGCGGGCCGCGCCGGTGTCGAGACCTTGCGCGCCCAGCTCTCCCTCGTCGCCGGTACGGAGCTGGGGACGAGCCCGGGCGATGTGCGCCGGGCCGTCGGCGACCGGACGGGGCCCTTCCCGGAGCCGGTCGCGCTGAACGTCGTGCCGTGGGCGGGGTCGCTGCGCGAGGACGGCTGGTCGTCGGAGGAGATGAAGGTGCGGGACGAGACCCGCAAGATCCTCGGGCTGCCCGGCCTCAAGGTCGCCGTGACGTGTGTACGGGTGCCGGTCGTCACGACGCACTCCCTCACCGTCCACGCCCGCTTCCAGAGCGAGGTCACCGTGGACAAGGCGCGCGAGATCCTCGCGACCGCGCCCGGTGTCGTCCTGTTCGACAACCCGGCCGCCGGTGAGTTCCCCACGCCCGCCGACGCGGTGGGCACCGACCCGACCTGGGTGGGCCGGGTGCGGCGCTCGCTCGACGATCCGAACGGGCTCGAACTCTTTGTGTGCGGGGACAATCTGCGCAAAGGCGCCGCTCTCAACACGGCTCAACTCGCCGAGCTGGTCGCCGCGGAGCTGACCGGGGTCTGAGAAACCGGCGCATATGCCAATGAGTTGTGGATCTCCCTCTTCACATATGCGGATCGCCTCGTAGGATCTGTGAGAGTTCTGTGTAAGGCAGTGGTCCACACCACTTGACGGCACCTTCTGGACCGGACCCAGATCGTTCGAAGAATTCCTCCCCGTCCCGCAACCGCAAGCGGGGCGGGGAGCGTCTCTGCGGGCACTTTCGGGGGTGGCCGCCTTCAGCCGGGGCCGGGCACAGAAGGCATTCGGGGCGTAGGGGAAGAGCAGGTACGCATGTCGGCATTTGACGCGTCGTCATCGGTGGGGATGACGAGGCTTGTCGCAAATGAGGCGCCACACGCGTACAACCCTGACGGGGGGAAGCGTGTCCAACAGGCGTGGCAGAGGTACTCGACTTCACAGCGGTACAGGCGAGAGGCACGGCCCTGCGGCCCTCCCTCCCGACCCTCGCGCCCCTGGGGACCAGGCGTCCCCGCGGCGGCGCGGCCGGCGGCATGCCGGTGATCGCCCCCATGCCCGCGGCGCGGCCGGCGCAGCTCCCGGCACAACAAGGCGTTGACGACGTGACGGCGGCGGGCACCACAGTCGACCACCTCACCGAGACCTACCGCGCCCACTACCGCTCCCTCCTGGGGCTCGCGGCGCTCCTCCTCGACGACACCGCCTCCTGCGAGGACGTCGTCCAGGAGGCGTTCATCCGGGTCCACTCCGCGCGCAAACGCGTCCGCGACCCCGAGAAGACGCTGGCGTACCTGCGCCAGACCGTCGTCAATCTCTCGCGCTCCACGCTGCGCCGCCGCATCCTCGGGCTGAAGCTGCTCACCAAGCCGATGCCCGACATGGCGAGCGCCGAGGAGGGCGCGTACGACCTCCTGGAGCGCGACGCGCTGAAGGCGGCGCTGCGCGGACTCCAGCGGCGCCAGCGCGAGGTGCTCGTCCTGCGCTACTTCGCGGACATGACCGAGGCACAGGTCGCCGACGCGCTCGGGATATCCCTGGGGTCCGTGAAGGCGTACGGTTCCCGTGGCATCGCCGCGCTGCGCGTCGCCATGGAGGCGCCGGCATGAACCCCGCCCCCCGTGACCCCGACGACCGGTCCGCGGACGCGGACCACACGCACCACTTCGAGCACGACACCGAGCACGCCCCTGAGCACGACGCGCAGGACGAGCACGCAGGGAACGCAACTGTGAACGACGCACCCCGTCGCCCGGCCGATGCGGAGGCCGACGGCGAGCTGGAACTGCGGCGGATGATGCGGCAGGCCGTCGCCGACATCGCCCCCACGGACGAGGCCCTGGAGAAACTTCGCCGCGCGGTGCCCGCCCGCCGGGCGCGCAAGCGGCAGGCCCTGGTCGGCGCCGTCGCCGCCGGGGTGTTCGTCGCGATGGCGGTGCCCGCGGTGCTGCACGTGACGAAGGCGACCTCCTCCGACCACCCCTCCATCGCCGGCCACAGCGAGGCCTCGCGGGGCACCACCGGCGCCGGCCCGTCGGACGGCCCGGACGGGAAGCGGACCGGCGCCACGCCCTCGCCCTCCGAGGAGCACGAGAAGGCCGGCAAGAAGGACAAGGAGAAGGGCGGCAAGGAGAAGCCCGGCGGCGCGAGCGCCGGGGCGAGCGGTGGCCCGGGACCCGCGTCCACGGCCGCCGCGACCTCCCCGGTCTGCGACGCGAACGATCTGAGCCAGGCCGTGGCCACCGTCGGCCCGCCCCAGGCGGACGGCACGGTCTACGGCTCGTTCCGGGTGTCGAACGGGTCGTCCGGCAACTGCACGGTCGACAGCCCCGGCAGCGTCGTCACCCTCGCCGAGGGCGCGGCCGACCCCGCCAGGGTCAGCGTCGTCGACCACACGGCGGGCGACCGCGCGACCGGCCTGCCCGACCCGTCGACCGAGCCCGGCCAGCTCGTCCTCGAACCGGGGATGGCCTACGAGGTGCGGTTCGCCTGGGTGCCGTCGGGGACCTGCCCCTCCACCGGCGGCAGCACCGGGGGCACCACCGCGCCCACCGGCGACGGCGAGCCGACCCCCACCCCGACGCCCACCGGCACCACCAGCACGGGCTCCGAGTCGGGCGCCTCCGACTCCGGTCTGTCGACGCAGCTCGGCAGCGAGGACGAGCCGGGCAGCGTGGTCGTGTCCCACACGGCGGAGCCCGGCGCCCCGAGCGCGGCGGCGACGATCCCGGACGCGTGCGCGGGCACGGTGTACCGGACGGGCGTGCTGCCGGCGTCGTAGCCGTCAGACAGTCTTCACCGGGGCCTCCGCGGCCGCGTCCTCGGCGGCTTCGTCGGTCAGGCCCAGCTCCGCGTCGCGCAGCGCCTCGGCCTCGCGGCGGACCAGGCGGAACCACATGAAGAGCACGAAGCCCGCGAAGACGAACCACTCGCCGGTGTAGCCGAGGTTCTGGAACGCCTTCAGATCGAGGCCGCCGCCCTGGGACATGTCGGCGGGCACGGGCTCCATCGCCCCGTCGGCCTTGTCGAGCGTGACCCAGGCGTCGTAGACGTCGTACGGCACCAGGTTCACCAGGGACGCGGCGCTGACCATGCCGACCTGGCCCGGGGGCAGGCCGCCGGCCGTGGTCACGCCGTTCGAGCCCGCGGACTCCGACGCCTGGAGCGCGCCGACCACGGTGACCTCGCCCTTCGGCGGGGCGGGCGCCTTCGCGGCCGACGCCTTGCCGGGCAGCCAGCCGCGGACCACGGGGAGCGCCTTGCCGGTGCCGTCGACCTTCAGGAGCGTCACGACGTAGAAGCCGGTGCGCTCGTCCAGGTCGCGGTCGGGCACCAGGAGCTGCTTGTCGTAGCGGCCGGTGGCCGTGGCGCGCCTGCCGGACGTCTCCCGGTCCACGGGCAGCAGCGAGGCGAGCGGCTCGACGGCGGCCTTCTTGTTGGCGTCGCTCTGCTCGCTCGCGGACCGGTGGTCCTGCACCCGGTCCTCGAAGCGGCTGAGCTGCCAGGAGCCCATGAAGACGCACACGGGGACCGCGAGCAGGACGAAGATGTTGATCCCCCACCAGCGGGGAGTCAGCAGGAACCGGTACACACCTACACGGTACGGGTCCGATGCGACGGCCGGTCCCGCGGCCCCCGGCGGGCAGCCTCTCAGGACCTCGGCGGCAAGTGTCGGCTCGCGAAGTCCAGTTCGAGGCGGAGCTGCTTGATGCGTTCCTCGACGACGAGCGAGCCGTGTCCGGCGTCGTACCGGTACACCTCGTGGACCGCGCCGCGGGCGGCGAGCCGGTCCACGTAGTTGTCGATCTGGCGGATGGGGCAGCGCGGGTCGTTGACGCCCGCCGAGATGTAGACGGGGGCCTTCACATCGTCCACGTACGTCAGCGGCGAGGAGACCGTGAAGCGGTCCGGGACCTCCTCCGGGGAGCCGCCGAACAGTGTGCGGTCCATCGCCTTGAGGGCCTCCATCTCGTCCTCGTACGCCGTCACGTAGTCGGCGACCGGCACCGCCGCGAGGCCGAGCGCCCACGCGCCGGGCTGGGTGCCGAGGCCGAGGAGGGTGAGGTAGCCGCCCCAGGAGCCGCCGGACAGGATCAGGCGGCCGGGGTCGGCGAGGCCGGAGTCGACGGCCCAGGCGCGGACCGCCGCGATGTCCTCCAGCTCGATCAGGCCGACGCGGTGCTTGAGGGCGTCGGTCCACTCGCGGCCGTAGCCGGTCGAGCCCCGGTAGTTGACGCGGACCACCGCGTACCCGTGGTCGACCCAGGCCGCCGGGCCCGCCGCGAAGGCGTCCGAGTCGTGCCAGGTGGGGCCGCCGTGGATCTCGAAGACGGTGGGGAGCGGACCCGTGGCTCCGGCCGGCTTCTGCACGAGGGCGTGGACGCGCCCGCCCGGCCCGTCCACCCAGACGTCCTCGACGGGGACGGAGGCCGGGGCCTTCATGCCGGGCGGGTCGAGGACGACGCGGCCCGTGGTGGAGCGCACGGCCGGGGGCCGCTCGGCCGACGACCACAGGTACTCGACGCTGCCGTCGGGGCGGGCGGTGGCGCCCGAGACCGTACCGGCGGGCGTCTCGACGCGGCTGAGCGCGCCGGAGGCGAGGTCGTAGCGCCACAGCTCGGAGCGGGCCTCGAACTCGTGGACGACGAGGAGGGCGGAGCCGTCCGGGTACCACTCGGCGGACACGTCGCCCGGCAGGTCGAGGGCCAGATCCCGCTGGTCGCCGGAGAGGACGTCCCAGATCATCGGCTCCCAGCGGCCGCGCCGCTGATGCCCGACGAGGAGGCGGGTGTCGTCCTGGACGGGCGCGAAGCCCAGCACCTCAAGGCCCAGCTCCTTCTCCCCGCCCTCCGTGTCGTCCAGCTCGGCGACGGTCGAACCGTCGAGCCGGACGACGCGCAGCGCCGAATGCATCGCGTCACCGTGCTCGGTGTGCTCGATGGCGACGAACCGCCCGTCATGGCTCAGGTCACCGACCCCGGCGGACTCGCGGTGGCGGTAGATCTCGACGGGGGAGCCATCACCGTCGGGCCGTACGACGTGGATCGTCGTGCCGTCCTCGTCCGTGGAGCGGCCGACCACGGCGGTCCGCCCGTCCCGGCCGAGCGCGAGCCCCGCGGGGTAGGAGGGCGCGAGCCCCGGCACGGCCTCGGTGTCGGGGCCCCCGGCGAACGGCTGCCGCAGCCACACCCCGAACTCGTCCCCGTACGACGGCGCCTCACCGGGCTCGGCGCTCCGCCCGTCGTCGAACCACCAGATCCACTCGCCGTCGGGCGAGAGCACCGCGTCCGTGGTGCCGTCCGGACGGTCGGTGACCTGGCGTTGCTCACCGGTCGCCCGGTCCCAGGCGTAGATCTCGTACGTGCCGGTCGCGTTGGAGGTGAACAGGCCGCGGTCGGGCGCGTCCTCGGCCGCTTCGGGCAGGGAGACACGCGGCGCACGGAACCGCTTCTCCCAGTCGGGCATGGTCTCAGCGTCGGTCATGCCCTCCATCAAACCTGACGCCGGTGAGACGGTGCACAGCGATCACATAGCATCTGCGCACCACACTGATAACAACATAAAGGGGATTCCGTGCGCCTGAGCAGGAACTTCAAGACGGCGTGCGGACACCTGGCGGGGGCGACGGCGGCGCTGTCCCTCCTCGTCGGATGCGCGGGCGGACAGGGCGCGCACCGCTCGGTGGCGCCCGAGGACGGGCCGGCCGCCTCACGGACGCGGCTGCCGGTGCGGACCGGGGCCGAGGACGTCGTGCACACCGCCCTGAACGAGAAGACGTACGGCATCCGGCTCGCCGTCAAGAGCCTCGTGCGCGGCTCACGGGACGACCTGGACGGGGTGCGCGTCAGCGGCGAGCTGAAGGGCAAGATCCCGTACTACCTCACCTACGAGGTCACCAACACCGGTACGAAGAAGATCCCGGCCGCCTACGAGGTCTTCCGCAACCTCGCGCTGATCGGCACCGACTGGACGCCCGCCGCGCAGGTCGAGTCCATCGGCTCCGGCATCGCCTCGCCCTGCCCGGACACGTCACCGGACGCCCTCGCGCCCGGCGACTCGTACACCACCTGCGGCACCTACATGATGACGAAGGGCGTCGGCGCGATGACCGTGACGCACAGCGCTGGCGCCGGGTTCATCACGCCCGCCGACGGGGTCGCCGCCTGGCCCGTCGACGGGGGGCTCGCCACCGCCTCGAAGGAGCTGGCGCGGCAGGGTGACACGATCGCCGTGCGGTGGGACGCCGGAAAGGACGACGGCGGCGTGCTCGAACTACCCGCCACCCTGAAGTACGTACGCGAGGGCGACCCGGCCGACCTCGCCGGTCTCGGCCTCGACGAGGACCAGGAGGGCCGCGTCCCGTACTACGTGGCGATCTCCTACCGCAACACGGGCGGGAAGGACCTCTACCCCGGCCAGTCGACCAGCGTCCGCCTGCTGACCGCGAGCGGCCAGCAGCTCGGCGGGGCTCCGGGCCACCTCCTGGACCGGCCGGAGGTCACCGGCTGCCCGAAGGCGGACCTCTCCGATACGTGGGCCGCGCCCGGCGCCACGGTGACGCAGTGCACCGTCCACCTGGCGGCGAAGGGGGACGAACCCGTCGCGGTCGGATTCGAGCAGGCGGGCGAGGAGGAGTTCACCGGGTGGCGCGCCCGCGTTTCCTGACGCGCGCCGTCCTCGTCGCCTCCCGTGTCGCTTCTCGTCGCTCGTGTCGCCCCGAGGGCGAGGAGCGCGGCGTGACCCGGCCGGGGGTCGTGCCACCGAGGGGAGTGGCCGGGTCCGCCTCGCAGGTGCTCCCGCTGAGCTTGCCTGCCGTCCGTCGACGGGCCGGGACGGGGAGGGGGAGTGGATGAGCTGCGCCGACGCGGCTCATCCGTACGCCCCGGATCGGCGACGGTGAGAGGAATGTACGCCCGGAGGCGGCGGCTCGGAATACCCCGCGCATTTATCTACGTATTTCGGCGTGGACCCGTCACAAAGGCGGTCGTGCCGGGGCCGGGCCGAGGGTCGTCGTGCCGGGGGCCGCGCGGTGGCCGAGCCCCGTGCGGTAGGTGTCGAGGGCGGCCTCGATGCGGCCCGTGCGCCGGTACAGGTCGCCGAGCAGACGGCACAGATCGGCCAGGTCACCCGCCGCGCCCGCGCGTTCCAGCAGGCTGAGGGCGCTGACGTAGTGCTCCTCCGCCTCCTCCACGGCGTCCGACTCCTGCGCGATGAGCCCGAGCAGCCGGTGCGCGCCCGCCGCGTGGACGGCGCCCCGCTCCGGGTTCAGCTCGCCGAGCAGGGAGCGCAGCAGGTGTGCGGCCTCCCGCGGGCGGCCGAGCCTGCGCAGCACGTCCGCGAGTTCGACCTCGACCTGCTGGGTGTAGAGCGCGGCGCGCTTGGCGGAGAGCATGTCGCGGGCCGTCCGCAGCTCCGACTCGGCGTCGTGGAGACGGCCCGCCTGCGCGTGGACGTAGCCGCGCATCCAGTGGCAGTGCGCCAGCTCCGTACGGATCTGGAGCTGCTGGTACAGCTCGGCGGCCTTGGCGAGGGAGGCGTCGGCCTCGGCCACCTTGCCCTCGGCGAGCAGCGTACGGGCCACCGAGCGGTGCATCTGGGCGACGAGCGCCGGGTCACCGACCTGCGGGGCGAGCGCCAGCGCCAGCTCGGCGGCCTGCGCGGCGCGCGCGTGCGCCCCCATGTCCATGTACGGGGCGATGGACGCGGTGTAGAGCAGCACTAGCGCGTCCGGGTCGTGCAGGCCGCCGGTGTTGAGGCCGTCGAGCGCGGTCTCCAGGAGGTAGCAGGCGTAGCGCAGGGAGCCGGAGAGGTAGTGGGCGACGGCGCGGGCCCGGATGACCGGGGCGCGCTGCGGCAGTGGGGCGCCCGCCTCGGTGAGCAGCGCGTCGGCGGTGTCGAAGTGGGTGCGGGCGAGCGCGAGTTCGCCGGTCTCCAGGGCGCACTCACCGAGCCCGAGCTCGGCGGCGGCGTGCTCGGCACCGAGTCCGTTCCGGGACGCCTCCGCGCTCAACTCCCGGTACAGCTCGGCCGCTTCACTGGCCGCGCCGGTCGCGAGCGCGCGCTGCGCCTCGGTCAGCCGGAGCCGCAGGTCCGTCGCGAGATGCGCGGAGCGCCCGGTGGTCAGCTCCTCGTAGGTGACGCCGAGGCGCTCGGCTATGTGGCGCAGCGCCGCCTCGCTGGGCCGGACCCGGCCCGCCTCCAGGGTGGAGATGTAGGCGGGCGTGTAGGCGGGTTCCGCGACCTGGCGCTGGGTGAGGCCGCGCTCGGTGCGCAGCCGCAGGACGCGGCGGCCGACGGATTCCTGCGGGTGTTCTGGCATGACGCGGGACGGCCGCCTTTCGGGTGGGGTCCCAGGAGTTTCGCCTCTTGCCCGCCGTCCCGCCAACCCCCTAGGTTGAGCGCTCAGTTAAGGCGAGTTAAGTCCGCTTAATCTTCAACTTACTTACTGCGAGGTCCCCGTGCGCGTCCGCACCCCCCTGGTCACCGCGATCGCGGCGGGCTGCCTCGCCACCGCCGTACTCACCGCCGCCGGCACGACGACCCACGCGGGCTCTGTCGAGGACACCAGGACCACTACCCGGGTCACCCCTGACGCGGACCGCCCCGCGGAGGTGCCTGTCGCGGTCGGGGTGCGGCGAGCGCCGTAGAGGGTGTGCTCGTATGCGGGTGCGGCTCTCGTCGTGGTTGCTCGCGCAGTTCCCCGCGCCCCTGAGAGGCGCACTTCGTGCGCCCTCCGGGGCTGCGGCGAAGCCGCATGCTCCAGGGGCGCGGGGAACTGCGCGACCAGCCACGACGCGACGGATGGTCGACCACATCGCACACCCCCCCACGGCGGGACGCCTACCTCAGCCCATGCCGCCGCGCCACCATCGCCTCACTCGCCCCACGCGGCAACACCCTCCGCAACGCAAACACGACCGCCGCATTGCTCCCCACCGCATAGAACGGCCGAACCCGCCGCGCCTCAACCGCGGCCACGATCTTCGCCGCCACCTTCTCGGCCGAGATCCCGGACGCCTCGTTCCGGTTCAAAGCGGAGAGCATCGTGTCGTACGCCTCCCGGAACGGCGACCCCTCCCGTACATACTGCGTACGCCGCTCACTGATCCCCGTGGCGATGGACCCGGGCTCGACGGTGGTGATGCCGACCCCGTACGCCGCGTACTCCCGCCGCGCCGCACTCGCGAACCCCTTGATCGCGGCTTTGGAGGCGACGTACGACGACCGGTAGGCGAGCGGAAAGCTGGCCAGCATGGATCCGACCATGACGACCCGCCCGCGCCCGCGCTCCCGCATCCCGGGCAGGAGGAGCTGACTGAGCCGGACGGCCCCGAAGACGTTGAGCTGGAACAGGCGCCGGACCGCGTCCATGGGCAGCTCCTCGAAGGGCCCGCTCTGCGACTCACCCGCGTTGTTGATCAGCACGTCCACGGCGCCCGCCGCAGCCGCGCACGCCTCGATGCTGCTCTCGTCGGCGAGGTCGAGCGCGAGGTAAGTGACGCCCGCCACCGGCGACTTGACCTTCTCCGGATCGCGGCTGGTCCCGTACACCCGGTACCCCCGCCGGACCAGCGCGGCGGCGACCGCCGCGCCGATCCCGGACGACGCCCCGGTCACCAGGGCCGTGCCGCGCGCGCTCACGCCAGGCTCCTGGCGAGCGCGCGCCCGGCGGCCCGGCCGGAGAAGATGCAGCCGCCGAGGAAGGTCCCTTCGAGCGCGTTGTAGCCGTGGACGCCGCCGCCGCCGAACCCGGCGACCTCCCCGGCCGCGTACAGCCCGTCGAAGACGGACCCGTCGGGCCGGACGACCTGGGAGTCGAGCGTGGTCTCCAGGCCGCCGAGCGTCTTGCGGGTCAGCACGTGCAGGCGTACGGCGATGAGCGGGCCCTGCGCCGGGTCGAGGAGGCGGTGGGGCTTGGCGACGCGGGTGAGGCGGTCGGGCAGATAGGCGCGGGCGTTGCGGACGGCCATGAGCTGGAGGTCCTTGCCGTACCCGTGCTCGGCCTCCCGGTCCCGGGCGACGATCTCGCGCTTGACCTGCTCGTACTCGACGGGCGTCGCGGGCGTCAGCGCGTTCATCCCGGCGACGAGGTCCTTCAGGTTCCGCCGGACGACGAAGTCCTCGCCCCGGTCGAGGAACGCCTGCACCGGGCCGGGGGCACCCTTTTTCACCCGTTGCAGCACCAGCTTCAGGTCCTTGCCGGTGATGTCGGGGTTCTGCTCGGACCCGGAGAGCGCGAACTCCTTCTCCACGATGGCGCGGGTCAGCACGAACCACGTGTGGTCGTACCCGGTGGCGGTGATGTGCTTGAGCGTGGCGAGCGTGTCGTGCCCGGGGAAGAGCGGCGCGGGCAGCCGCTTGCCGGTGGCGTCCAGCCACAGCGACGACGGGCCCGGGATGATCCGGATGCCGTGCCCCGGCCAGATCGGGTCCCAGTTCTTCAGACCCTCCGTGTAGTGCCACATCCGGTCACGGTTGACGATCGACGCGCCCGCGCCCTCGGTGATCTCCAGCATCCGCCCGTCGACGTACGCGGGCACGCCCGTGACCATCGACTCGGGCGGCTGCCCCATCCGCTCGACGGGCCAGTTCTTGCGGACCAGTTCATGGTTGCCGCCGATGCCGCCCGAGGTGACGACGACGGCCTGCGCGCGCAGCTCGAAGTCGCCGACGGTCTCGCGCGACGAGGCGACACCGCGCCCCGCGTCGGACGGTTCGAGGAGGGCGCCCCGCACCCCGACGGCGGCCCCGTCCTCCACGATCAGCTCATCCACCCGGTGCCGGTACTTGAAGGTGACGAGCCCGCGCGCGGCGGCATCGAGCACCGGCTCCCGGAAGACGCGGACGACCTCGGGACCCGTACCCCAGGTGATGTGGAAGCGGGGCACGGAGTTGCCGTGCCCGGTCGCGGTGCCGGAGCCGCGCTCGGCCCAGCCGACGTTCGGGGTGACCTTGAGCCCGAGCCCGTACAAGTAGTCGCGCTTCTCCCTGGCGGCGAACCCCACGTACGCCTCGGCCCACTTCCGGGGCCACCGGTCCTCGACCTCGCGGTCGAACCCGGCGGACCCCAGCCAGTCGGCGAGGGCGAGTTCGTAGCTGTCCTTGATGCCCATGCGGCGCTGCTCGGGGCTGTCGACGAGGAAGAGGCCGCCGAGCGACCAGAACGCCTGCCCGCCGAGGTTGGCCGCGTTCTCCTGGTCGACGAGGACGACGCGCTTGCCCGCGCGCGTCAGCTCGTAGGTGGCGACGAGCCCGGCGAGCCCGGCCCCCACGACGATGACATCCGCACTGGCTCCGGTGCCCTTGGTCTCGCTCATGCGCTCTCCATGGGTGTGCTGTAGGCGTCGAGTACGTGGATGAACAGGGCCTCGCGACGGGCGCGCACGGCGTCGTCGTCCGGCTGGAGCAGAACTTGTACGGCGGTCCCGTCGTGCACGGCGACCAGCGCGTCCCCGAGGGCCCGCTCATCGCTCACCCGCCGCCCGAGGCGGCGCAGCGCGCTGACGCACACGGGCAGGATCGCGTCGCGGATCGCCTGCTCACGGGCGGCCATGATCCGTCGCAGGCCGGGATTCCTCAGCGCGTGCACGGTGAACTCGGCGGTGATCCGGTACCAGGCGTCGTCCACCGGGGCCGCGGCGATCGCGGCCCGCACGGCGGTCTCGGGGTCGGCCGGATCGATGCCGGCCAGGGCGCGGCGCACATCGCCGAGCATCCGCGCGGAGCGCTCCTCCCACAAGGCGAGAAACAGCTCGTCGAGGGAGGAGAAGTTGGAGTAGAAGGCGCCGCGCGTGAATCCGGCCCGGTCGCAGACCTGCTCGACGGTGGAGCGCCCGAACCCCACTTCGGCGAACACGTCGAGCGCGGCGTCGAGGAGCCGCTGCCGCGTACGGGCGCGGCGCTTGGTCGGGCTGCCGGCCGTCATCGTTCCCGCGCCTCCTTCATCGGTACGGCTACGGCTACGGATACAGGAACGTATTCGATACGTTCCTGTATCGACAAGAGGCGTACGCGGCCGATTCGGCGGGCCGGGACGGGATCAGACGAAGATCTCCACGACCGTCCACACGGCGAGCAGCAACATGCACGCCCCACCGATCCGCTGCACGGTCTTCAGCGGCACCCGCTTGGCGATGAACCGCCCGGCGACCAGCGCGAGCGCGGAGACGGACATCAGGGCGGCGGCGGAGCCGATCGCGGTGGACCAGGTGCCGTTGGTGGCGGCGAGGTTGGCGGTGGTGATCTGCGTCAGGTCGCCCCACTCGCTGATGAAGACGGCCATGAACGCGGTGCCGAAGACGGGCCAGAACCCGGTGACCGTCTTGGCGCCCGCCTCGTCGTCGTCATCGTCGTCACCCCCGCGCAGCAGCATGAACGCGCCGAACGCGAAGAGCAGCGCCGAGACGACCTTCACGATCCAGTCCGGCAGGAGCCCGAGCAGCGAACCGGCGCCCACCGCGATGGCCACGTGCACGATGAACGCGGCGGACGTGCCGAACCACACGTACAGCGGCTTCATCCGTGTGCCCATTGCCAGCGAGGCGAACATGGTCTTGTCGGGCAGCTCGGCGAGGAAGATCAGCCCGAAGGCGGTGATGATCGCCAGGGGGTCGAGGTGCATGAGCGGGTGCTTTCTGTACGGGCCGGGACCGTGCGACCCACCCGCGGCGCGGAGAGGACCACTCGACCCGGCAGCCGAGACACGTATCCCTACGTATCTGCTATTTCTGCCTGGTCGAAGGTCTCGCCCACCCGAACCGCACACGGCCCGAGCCCGGCCACCGGGAACCCGGGGGTTCCAGTGTGTCGACGACCGGTTCGCGGGGCTACTCCCCTTCGCTTGCGTGGTCAAGGGTACATGCCGGGAGCCGGGCGGTGCCGACGCCGAACGGGACGGGGGGAACAAACGCGTTCGGCCATTCCGTACCTCCAGGCGAGTAAACCGGCCACATACCTTCCTGTGCGTGCGCCGCGGCGCGCCGCGACGGCAGCATGGACGGCCATGTGGGCAGGTGAACGGTGACGCGCTGCGCCACGGAAGTGACATTGCAGGGGGCGTGCGTGGAACGGGTGTGGCCACCGTCGACTTTTCTCGGCCGGTTGCGTGAGACGACACGGAAAGAGCTGCTGAGCCAGGGCACCTTGATCAATTATCCGGCGCACCGCACTTTGCTCCAGCAGGGCGAGGACGGCCGCCATGTCCTGCTGCTCACGAGTGGTGTAGTGAAGGTCGTGGCCAGCGCCGAAAGCGGCTACGACATGCTGCTCGCCGTACGCATAGGGGGTGACCTGGTGGGCGAGATGGCGGCCTTCGAGGACCGCCCCAGGTCCGGCACGGTGGTCGCGTGCAGTGACGTGACCGCGCGGATCATCCAGATGAGGACGCTGGAGGCCTTCCTCGCCCGGTACCCCGACGCCACCCGGGCCATCCTCCACATGCTCTGCGCCCGGCTGCGCTGGGCGAACCGGCGCAGGGTCGACTTCCAGGCCTACGACTCCCGGACCCGTCTCGCGCGGGTCCTCGCCGAGCTGTGCCAGGCGTACGCGCAACCCGCGGCGGACGCCCACGGCAAGCGGTGCGACCTCGGGGTGACGCTGACCCAGAAGGAACTGGCCTCGCTCGCCGGACTGAAACTGAACACCGCGGAAAAGAGCCTGGCCGCGCTGACGGCCCAGGGCCTGGTGGAACGGCATTACCGGAACATAACAATCTGTGACGTCCCGAAACTGTTTGAATTCGCGAAAGTATTCGCGGACAACCCGTACTGATACGGAATCGCTTCGCGCCCCCGCTCATAGCCTCTCGGGCAGCACTTCGTGGGCAGTGTCTGCCCACCGCCTGCCCAGAGAGGAAAAGATCGGGTGGCTGCGAGGCCTTACTTCCGTCCCTGCACCTGCATAGCCGTCGACGCACAGGCGTACGGGAGCAACAACGACCGGCGGCAGTCGGAAATACAGCACGACCTGCCCCGCATTCTCGACCAGGCCGCCTGGGGAGCGGGCCTGGACCGTGCGACGTGGGAGATCCAGCGCAAGGGCGACGAACAGTTGGCGGTACGGCCCGTCGACGGCACGGAACCGCGGCTGGTCGACGACTACGTCCGTCATCTCGTCGCCGAGTTGCGCCACTACAACGCGCAGCGGCTCCCGTCGGCCCGCATGCGCCTGCGGGCCGTCATCCACCAGGGGCCGGTGCAGATGGCCGACAACGGCTTCGCCGGTACGGCCGTGGTGGCCACGGCCCGCCTCCTCAACGCGCGGCCGCTGTACGAGGCGCTGGCCGCCCACCCCGGGGCCGACCTGGCGCTGCTGCTGTCCGACGACGTCTTCCGGTCCACGGTGGCGGGCGGTCACACGACCCTCTCGCCGGACGACTTCAGCCGCGTCGACGTCGAGGTCAAGGAGTACGCGGCGACGGCCTGGCTGTGGGTTCCCGCGCCGGGCGCACGAACCACCGCCGCACAAGAGCCGGGGGCCGCGGGGACGGGGAAGCCCGCGGCCTCCGTGACGGGGGAGCCCGCGGCGAGCCGGAACGAACCGGCCGCCGCGGGCGGGGCCGCGCCCGGAGCCGGCTTCGGCCAGCAGGAGTACCGGGCTGACCGCATCACCGTCACCAACTTCGCCGGTTCCGTGGACGCCAGGGGCGCGAACTTCGGGTTCGGGAGCGCCGGTGAGTGAGGAACCGGACCGGGAGGGCCTCGCACCGGTTCCTCCCGAGCCGTCGCCCGAGGCGGACGCCTCACCGCCCGAGCCGCAGGCCGGCTCGGGCGGCCCGGACGCGGCGGACGGGGCGGGCGAGACCGTCGCACCGGACGCGGCACGGGCCGGGCGCGCAGAGCAGGACGAGCGTGAGGGCGACGACCGCGGCTACGACGAGCTGCGCCAGGTCCAGCACCTCGTCAACAACAACTTCTACGGCATGGTCGACGCCTCCGGGGCCGCCTTCGGCTTCGGCGGCGCCACCTCCCCGGGGCTCGCGCCCGGCATCATCGAGCCCGAGGACGTCGACCGCGCCCTGCGCTTCTACGAGACCGTGCGGCCCTGCTTCGACGAGGCGCTGGCCAGGCTGCGCGAGAACGCCCTGGTGGTGCTGGTGGGCGAGGACCACTGCGGCCGGGGCGCGGGCGCCCTCGCCCTGCTCAGAGAAGTGCTCGGCGCGGATGCCCGGCTGCGCAGCCTGCCGCCCGGCAACGCCCTGGCGGACCTGGCCGCATCGCGCGACCTCCAGCGGGGGCACGGCTACGTCATCCGCGACTACGTCGGCGAGCTGCGCGTCGAGGCCGTGCAGGCGTACGAGATCAGTCGGCTGAGCGCGGAGCTGCGCCGCCACGGCTCCTACCTGGTGATCACGGCGGGCGAGGCGACCCATCGGCGCCTCGCGCTGCGGGACCACTGCGTGCCGTGGCGGGCGCCGGACCCCCTGGAGCTGTTCGAGCGCTGCCGGGCCGAGTTGCCGTACCGCGCCGTGGAGCCGGACGTCGAGCAGGAGTTGCTGCAAAGGGTCACCGAACAGCGGCGCCCGAAGGACATCGTCGCGGCGGCCCTCGTCCTGGCCGACGAGGGGCCGCAGGAGGCGCTGAACAGTCTGCACGACCGCCACCAGGACCTCGTGCACCACTTCTTCCTGCAGAAACCGCACGCGGACGATCTCATCCCGCTCACCGCCCTGGCCTTCCTGGAGGGCATCCCGCAGCGAACCTTCGAGAAGGAGTGCGCCGCGCTCACCGCCCACGTACGCGCCTGGGAACAGAGCGGTGAGGCGCCGGTGGCCGAACGCGGTGACGAGACCGCGGGCGTGCTCGGTGCGGTCGCCCAGCAGTCCCGTGCCCGCTGGAAGGAGCGGGCGACAGGACTGGTGACGACCGAGCACCGGGCCGACAAGGCCGGCGGGGCCGGGCGCAGCGAGCGCCGTCTGGTGTTCACCTCGCCGCGCGCCCGCGAACTCGTCATCAAGGAGCTGCACGACCTGTACGGCTACGAGCTCTGGTACCCCGTGCGCCAGTGGCTCGGTGAGCTGTCGCTCCAGGGCGACCTGGCCACCCGTACGGAGGTGGCCCGTGGTGTCGCGCTGCTGGCCCGGCACGCCCTCGGCGAGGTCGACGAGAACATGCTGCGCGTATGGTCCGAAGGGCTCGCCAGCCAACGGGTGACCGCCGCGCTGACGCTGCAGTTCATGTGCGACACCGCGGACCTCGCACCGCACGCCCGGAACATCGCCGTGGACTGGACGGACAACAGGGGGCAGGGCCGCGCCGTGACGGCGGCCATGGCGTTCACCGGGCGCCTGGGCTCGCTCTACCGCCTCGAAGCGCTCAACTGGCTGTGGTTCCTGACGCTGCGCGGGGAACGTGTCGCCCTCGCCGCTCACCGTTCGCTGGTCCTGCTGCTGCAGAGCGCCGAACAGGACGCGCGCAGAGCGCTGTTCATCCTCCGCTACGTACGGACCGCGCTCGCCAGGAGCCCCGCGAAGTCCCGGGAACGGTCGATCGCACTGCGCACCACCGTGCAGCTGCTGGAGGCGGACAGCCTCGACGCCCCGCAGCCCGTCGCCGCCGCGCTCCTGCGCACCGTTCCCGACAGCGCCCGCCACCTCGGTTCCCTGTGGGCCGACGCCCTGCACAGCGGCCACCGGAGCCGGGCCATCAGCGCCCTGTGCCGGACGCTCGTGCAACTGCGGCACGAACCGGCCGCCAGGGGCGCCGTCAACGAGCTGGGCGAGTCCATGCGCACCGCCATGAGCACACAGCAGTGGGCCGCGCTGCGCCGCCACCTGTCCATCGCCCTGCGCCACCCCGACTACGCGATCCCCGGCGCCCACGAGCTCGCGCAGGTGCTCCTCGGATCGCTGCGCCGGCCCGCCTCGGCGGGGGCCCACCGTGGCGCCCCGCCCCCGAGATCCGCCCCTCGCGTCACTTCCGCCCAAGGAGGACGAAGCAAGTGAACTACCCGGTCATCGCCGAGCACATCCTGGCCACGGTCCAGGGCACCTGGTGGTCTCGGCGCCGCCAGCGTGACGACGTGCCCCCGCTGCCGCCCGGCGCGGTCTACGTCTTCAGGGTCGGTGGGAACTACCGCGTCTTCCCGGAAGGCATGGTGTTCGACCAGTCCCACCCCGACGTGCTCGACGCCTCCTCCGTCACCCTGGTGGACACCCGCGCACGCCTCGTCGAGGTGGAGCGCACGCTCCCCTCGGTGAGCGAGGCGGACAAGTTCACGGTGCGGGCGTCGTTCACCTGCCAGGTGACCGACCCGACCGTCATCGCCCGGCAGGGCATCATCGACGTCACCGTTCCCCTGCGCGCCTATCTGATGGGCGACGCCGACCTGCCGCGGGTGAGCGCCGGGCACCGCGTGGAGGAGGTCAACGCCGTACGCACGGAGGTGAGCCACCGGATCACCGCGTACAGCGCGATCGTGCCGCCCCGCGTCACCGGCATGAGCGTGGAGTTCGTCAGCGCCGAGGTGCACGCCTCGGACGACCTGCGGGACTGGGAGCAGAAGCTGCGCGACGAGCGGCGCTCCTGGGAACTGCAGCGCGGGCAGCGGGACTTCGAGACGCAGGACGCGCTGCGCATCGCCGAGCTGCTTGCCCAGGGCTCCGACCACGTGGACGCCTTCGGCATCGCCCGGAACGAGATCGACGTCACCGAGGCGGCCGACCGCATTCACCGCAACACGGCGGCGGAGGCGGCCCGCCGCGACGCCGTCGACGCGTCGAACCGCGCCCACGCGCAGGCACGCGAGACGACGGAGGCGCAGATCCGCCGCGACATGCTGCTGACGCTGTTGCGGCAGATGGGCACCAGCGAGTACGGCGTCGACTACCACCAGGTGCTCGAACAGGTGCTGCGGGAGACGGGGAGCCAGGCCGCGTCCGCCGCCGTCACGGGGACCGGCACCGCCCCCATGGTCGAGCCGGGAACGGCGTCCCGGTCCGCCCGTTCCGCCGGAGCGGGCCCGGACACGTCGAGCGACCCGCACAGCGGGTTCGTCAAGGACGAGGACGATCTCCTTGACTGACTCCACCGGCAACCGCGTGACGGCCGACCACGCCGCCGACGAGCGCACCGCGCCCCGCGCGTCCGGCCGGACCCTCCCCCTCGACGTCGCGCGCGGGCTGCGCACCCTGACCGGCGTCGACGAGGAACTGCTGCACAGAGTCCGGTTCGAGCGGAGCAAGTACACGGCGCTCGGCGGAGTGGTGCTCGGCACCTCCGTCATAGCGGCGTTCTCCATGTGGAACTTCGCGACCGAGGCGCTCGGCAGGGTGTCCGCCGTGGCACTCGTGCCCACGGTCATCTGGATGCTGTTCGTGCTCAACCTCGACCGCTGGCTGGTGACGCCGCAGCCCAACGCGCGACGACGGGCCGCACCGCTCCTCATGCGGCTGCTCGTCGCCGTGCTGCTCGGCGCGGTGATCGCCGAACCGCTGGTGCTGCGGATCTTCCAGACGGCGATCGAGGAGCGCGTCGCCGACGAACGCACCGACGCGATCGACCGGCTGCGGACGAACCTCGTGCGCTGCAACCCGGTGCCCACCACGACGAAGACCGTCACCCCCGAGGGCTGCGGCACGACGTACGTGCTGTCCTTCGGCAGGACGCCCGGGGAGCGCGCCGGGGAGCTGACCGCCCTGCGCACGGACGCGGCCGAGCTGCAAAAGCGGGTGGACCGCGACACGGACCGCCTGGAGACCCTCGACAACCAGGTGCGGGACGAGTGCCGCCGGCTGATCCGGATGGCGGCCACCGGCCTGTACCAGCGCACGTCGGAATGTCTGCGGCTGCGCGAGAAGGCGCGGGACTACCGCACGACCCACCGCACCGAGGAGAACGAGCGCCGCCTCGCCGGGATGAACAGCAGGATCTCGCAGATCGAGAGCCGCCAGACCGCGTCGCGCGGCGCCTTCCTGAAGGCCCGCGCCGACGGTGTGGAGCAGCGCCTCGCCGTGGAGCGCGCCAAGCAGAAGGAGGTCGGGGTCCTGGAGCGGATGCGGGCCCTCGAAGAGCTAGCCACCGGCAACCCCGTCCTGTTCGTGGGGATCTGGCTGGTCCGCCTGCTGTTCATCGTCCTCGACATCCTCCCCGTCCTGGTGAAGTACATGAGCGGCGAGTCCGCGTACGACCAGATGCTGACCAGCGCGAGCATCAGCGGGGTACGGGTGCACGAGGCCGAGGTCCGGCTCGCGGAGCGCCGGGTCATGGCGGACATCGAGATCGCCCAGGACGCCATCGAGCACGAGGTCCGTCGCCACAGGGCCGAATCGGAAGCGGCACTGCGGGAACACACGGCGGCCATGAACATCCGGACCCGGCAGGCGGTGAACGCACTGGAGGAGGAGATCCGCCGCTCCTCGGCGGTCTGACACGCCATCTTTCCGGCACGAGGCACGGAGGAGGACGGCCGCCCGCATCGGGGCGGCCGTCCACGCCGACGCACATGAGAGGGAAGTGTGAGCACACCTCGAGGCGGGGACGGAACGGTCCCGGACGCCGACGTCACGACGGACCACGGCGCGGAACTCGCGAGGGTCCTGCTGGCCGAGGCACGGGAGGAAGTGGTGCGGGCCGACAACAAGGCCGCGCTCATGCTGGCGTTCCTGGCCGGTGCGGCGACCGCCGTGCTCGCGGCCATCGGCAGCGGCGACATCGCCGTGCGGCACTACGGCATGGTTCCGCTGCTCTTCCTGTGGGCCGGCGGCGCCGCCTGTGCGACGGCGCTGGTCCTGCTGGGCCTGGCCGTGACCCCGAGGCTCGGCAGCCCCTACGGGGGCCGTACCCATTACTTCGGCGACACGAGGCTCGCGGTGACGGCCGGGCACCTGGAACGGTGCCTGCGCCACACCGACCTCGCGTTCCGCAATCTGAGCCAGCTCACGGTCATGTCCCGGATCGCCTGGACCAAATACCGCTGCATACGGCTGGCGTTGATCTGGGGCGGGGCCTCGGTCGCGCTCGCGCTGACCGGCGTGGCGGCGGGGACGCTGACCTAGCGGGGCCGAGGCGAGGCGGGCCCGGCGGTGTCGGCCCCCGGCATCAAGAACGCATAAAGATTGCCGGAACCCGGCAATGCGCCGAACGAGTCCCCTGGGACAGGATGGCCCCGGCAGAAACGGGGGCCAAGCCCCGGTGCCGGGCCCCGGAAACGGGGGTGGCGCCGGGGTGGAGCCGAACCGGCGGCATGGTGAAGGGGGGCGGGGACATGGGGAAGCGCCTCGCCGAGCCCGTCGGAGCCTCGTGCGCGGCCGTGTGCCCTCAGGGCCGGCCCGCCCCTGACGAACGTTAGGACCGCGCGGCGGTGGGGCAGCGGGCGGTCGGGGCCGCCACCGCCCCCTTAGGTCTCCCTCTTCGCTCCCTCCCTCCCTTTCTTCTCCTCTTCTCTTCTCTTCCTTCATTGGCTCGGGGTCGCCATCACCCCTGGAACCAGAGGACTTCACCATGGATGCCACCACCGTGGGCATCGGCGTGTCCGTCGCCGTTGTCCTGCTCGTCGCCGTCGTGCAGCTGCTGGTCTTCACGCGCTTGTTCCGCAAGGTGGAGCAGGGCAAGGCGCTCATCGTCTCCAAGATGCGCAAGGTGGACGTCACCTTCACCGGGCAGGTCGTGCTCCCAGTGCTGCACAAGGCCGAGGTGATGGACATCTCGGTGAAGGCCATCGAGATCACGCGGGCCGGCAAGGACGGCCTGATCTGCAAGGACAACATCCGGGCCGACATCCGTATCTCGTTCTTCGTGAAGGTCAACAAGACGGCCGAGGACGTCATCAAGGTCGCCCAGGCCGTCGGCACCCAGCGCGCCAGTGACAAGGCGACGCTGCAGGAGCTGTTCCACGCGAAGTTCTCCGAGGCGCTGAAGACCGTCGGCAAGCAGATGGACTTCACCGACCTCTACACCAAGCGCGAGGAGCTGCGGTACCGGATCATCGAGGTCATCGGCGTCGACCTGAGCGGCTACCACCTGGAGGACGCGGCGATCGACTACCTGGAGCAGACGCCGCTGAACCAGCTCGACCCGCACAACGTCCTCGACGCCCAGGGCATCCGCAAGATCACCGAGCTGACCACCATCGAGCACGTGCGCACCAACGAGTTCCAGCGCACGGAGGAGAAGGAGATCACCCGGCAGAACGTCGACGCCCGCGAGACCATCCTCGAACTGGAGCGGCGCCAGGCCGACGCCGAGATCAAGCAGAAGCGGGAGATCGACACCGTACGGGCCCGTGAGGAGGCCGAGACGGCGCGGGTCGTGGAGGAGGAGCGGCTGCGGGCGCAGGCCGCGTTCCTCGCCACCGAGGAGAAGCTCGGGGTGCAGCGCGAGAACCAGGCCCGCGAGGTCGCGGTCGCGCAGAAGAACCGTGAGCGCGTCATCGCCGTCGAGAACGAGCGCATCGAGAAGGACCGCCTCCTGGAGGTCATCGCGCGGGAGCGGGAGACCCAGCTGACGAAGATCGCCGCCGAGAAGGAGGTCGAGGCGGAGAAGCGGCAGATCGCCGAGGTCGTCCGCGAGCGCGTCGCCGTGGACCGTACGGTCGCCGAGCAGGAGGAGTCGATCAAGAAGCTCCGGGCGGTCGAGGAGGCCGAGCGCGGGCGGCAGGCCGTCATCATCGCGGCGGAGGCCGAGGCGCAGGAGAAGCTCGTCAAGGACATCAAGGCGGCCGAGGCGGCGGAGCAGGCCGCCACGCACCGCGCGGCCGAGCGACTGACGCTCGCCGACGCCCAGTTGAAGGCCGCCGACCTGGAGGCCAAGGCCAAGCTGCGGCTCGCCGAGGGCATCCAGGCCGAGAGCGCCGCCGCCGGACTCGCCGAGGTGCAGGTCCGCGACAAGGAGGCCGAGGTCATCGAGAAGGCGGGCCGCGCCGAGGCCCAGGCCACCGAGGCCCGGATGCGCGCCGAGGCGCTCGGCGCCCGCGAGCAGGCACTCGCGGAGGCCACCGCGATCGAGGCGAAGCTCAAGGCGGAGGCCGAGGGCATCACGCAGAAGGCCGCCGCGATGGCCGCGCTCGACGAGGCGTCGCGCGGGCACGAGGAGTACCGGCTGCGCCTCCAGGCGGAGAAGGAGATCCGGCTCGCCGGGCTCGACGTGCAGCGCCAGGTCGCCGAGGCGCAGGCCACGGTCCTCGCGACCGGCCTGGAGAGCGCCGACATCAACATCGTGGGCGGCGAGTCCGCCTTCTTCGACCGGATCGTCTCCTCGATCGCGCTCGGCAAGGGCGTCGACTCCTTCGTCAAGCACTCCGACACGGCGCAGGCCCTCGCCGGGCCCTGGCTGGACGGTTCGGCGAACTTCACCGAGGACCTGACCACGATCCTCGGCTCGGTCTCCACGGGCGACGTCCAGAACCTCACCGTCTCCGCGCTGCTGATGAAGCTCATGAAGGGCGGGGGGAGCGAGCAGGCCGGTCAGCTCCGCGAACTCCTCGACAAGGCGGGCCAGCTGGGCGTCGCCGACCTGCCGCTCGACCAGCTCAGGCTGAACGGTTCCGCGCGGGTCTGACACCACCGCTCGGCATCGCACGGACCGGCCGGGGACGCCGTACGGGGGTCGGCGGCCCCGGCCGACATCGGACAGGAGAGAAGACGTTGAGGATGTTGGGGGATATGGGGGCCATGGGGGCCATGGGGGCCGGTACCCGTACCGGCCCGGAGATCGGTACAGGCACCGGCCCGGACACCGATACAAGCGGTGCTGCAAAGACCGGCCCCGCAACCGCCACCCACACCGACCTGGACGCGGCCACCTACGACGTTCTGCGTGACCGCCTCACCGCCCAGGCCCGCCGCCTCGCTGCGCACGCCGCCGCGCTCAACGAACGCCGCATCGCCGCCTTCGGCTCCGTCGGCCTGACCCTCACCGGCACCGGCAGGCTGCGCACCGACGAGCCACGCCTGGCCCGTGATGTCGTGGCCGTCGGCGGTGCCCTGCTGCTCGGCCTGCGTGACGTCCTCGGCACGGGCACGCCCGAGGTCGGCGACGTCTTCACCCTGCACAGCCCGGACCAGTCCCTCACGCGCCTGCCCGAAGACGCGGTGCCGGGCCTCCTGGACGACCCGCGGTTCGTCGCCGAGTTCACCGCCCTGTTCCGCTACTACCGGCAGAGCCGCCTGCTGCAACTCCGCGTCCTCGACGGCAAGCTCCTCGCCGTCTTCCAGACCGGCGACCGCGCCACCGACCTGCGTGTTCTGCGCTGGGAGCTGCCCCCGGACGGCAGCGGCGCCCGTTTCCTCGACGCGCGCGGCGACCGCGACGACGTCCTGCCGCCCGCCGACGACCTCACCTGGCGGGAGGCGACCCGCGAGGACCACGTCCTGGGCCGCCACCCGCACGTAGTCGTCGGCGACGAGGACCACGGCGGCGCGGTCTACGTGTCGACGGTCGGCGGCGCGCTCACGATCAAGGCCGAGAACGACACCGAGACCCCCGACGGCATCCACACGGAACCGGTCGACGAGCCGCTCCAGTCCCTCGCCGACGCCGACATCGCCCACGCGCGCGTGGGCGCGCTCCTAGTCGTCCGGGTCCGCCCGTACAAGGAGGACACCTGGCGCCACCTCGTCTTCGACACCCTCACCCGTACGGTGGTCCGGCTCGACGGCATCGGGCAGGCGTGCCGGACGCTGCCCGACGCGCAGGGCGTCGTCTTCGCGGGCGGATACTGCCTGGCCACAGGCGTGCACAAGACGTTCGACGGCCTCGACACCACGCACCTCGCCTACGAGCGCACCGTGCGCTCCCCGAACGGCGAGGACGTGCTCTACGTCTTCCACGCGCGCGTGGAGGGCCGCACGGTCCTCCTGCCGTACAACCTGATCCGCAAGGAGGTCACCGCCCCGCTCACGGGCCGCGGCCACGCCCTCTTCGACGACGGCACGCTCGTGCTCCTGCGCGACGAGCCGACGACCGCCGGGAGCGGCGAACCCGCGCGCGTGCACCCGGCGCAGATCTGGTCGACCCCGTTCACGGCGGACACGTACGTCGTCGAATCCAGCACCGCCGACCCGGAGCTGACCCGCATCGGCAACGCCGACCTCGTCCGCGGCATCTCCGACTGCCTCGCCCTGGCCCGTACGGCTGAGGAGGCGGCGGCGACGCCGACCACGACGGCGTACGAGGCGCTGGCGGCCGCGTGCGAGCGCGCCGGGGACTCCTCCCCCTGGCTGGGCGAGGACCTGGGCGTCAGCCTGCGCCCCGGGATCGACGCGCTGCGGGCGACGGCCGAGCGGATCCTCACCGAGTACGAGACCGTCCGCACCCTCACCCGGCAGGCCGCCGACGCGCTCGCGGAGGCGGAGACGCGCGCCACCGCCCTGGTCCGCCGCGTCCGCGGGGAGGCGCCCCGTACCGCGACCGAGTGGGTCGAGCGCCTGACCGAGCTGCACCGCGCGCAGGGCCATCTGCTCACCCTCAAGGACCTGCGCTACGCCGACACCGCGCGCATCGACGCCCTCGCCGAGGACCTCGCCGCCGACATCGCGGCGGCGGGCGCCCGCGCCGTGACCTTCCTGGCCCGCCCGGACGCGTTCGCCGACCACCACGCCGACCTCGCACGCGTCGAGGCGGAGGCCGGGGCGATCGGGACCGCCGCCGAGGCCGCCCCGCTCACCGCCCGTGTCACCGAACTCGCCGAGCAGCTCCACACGGTCACCGACGTCCTGGGCGGCCTCGACATCGACGACGCGACGGTCCGTACGGACGTCCTGGAGCGCATCGCGGAGGTCGTCGCGGGCGTCAACCGGGCCCGCGCCACGCTCGACGCCCGCCGCCGCGAGCTGTCCGCGCACGAGGGCCGCGCCGAGTTCGCGGCCCAGTTCTCGCTGCTCGGCCAGGCGGTGACGGGCGCCCTCGCGGTGGCCACGACCCCGGACGCCTGCGACGACCAACTCGCCCGCCTCCTCCTCCAGGTGGAGAACCTGGAGGGTCGTTTCGCCGAGTCCGACGCGTTCCTCGCCGACCTCGACACCAAGCGCCTCGCGATCCACGAGGCGTTCGCCGCCCGCAAGCAGACCCTCGCCGACGCCCGCGCCCGCCACGCCGAACGCCTCGCCACCTCGGCGGACCGCATCCTCGACTCCGTCGCCCGCCGCCTGTCCGCGCTCGACACCCTCGACGCCATCAGCACGTACCTGGCCTCGGACCCGATGGTGGCGAAGGTCCGCCGCACCGCGGCCGAACTGCGCGACCTCGACGACCAGGTCCGCGCCGAGGAGCTGGAGACCCGCCTCGACACCGTCCGCCAGGACGCCCTGCGCGCCCTGCGCGACCGCGTCGACCTCTACACCGACGGCGGCACCACGATCCGCCTCGGCCGCCACACGTTCCCCGTCAACACGCAGCCGCACGAGCTGACCCTGGTCCCGTACGGCGAGGACGGGATGGCGTTCGCGCTGACGGGCACGGACTACCGGGCGCCGGTGGACGATCCGGCCTTCGCCGCGTACGCGCCCTACTGGGGCCAGTCCCTCCCCTCCGAGAACGCGGACGTCTACCGCGCCGAACACCTGGCCGCCCGCCTCCTCGCCGACCACGGCCCGGAGCACCTGTCGGCCGTCGACGACCTGCCCGCACTGGTCCGCACGGCGGCGGAGGAGTCGTACGACGAGGGCTACGAACGCGGCGTCCACGACCACGACGCCACCCTCATCCTCACGGCCCTGTTGCGCCTGCACGCGGGTGCCGGGGTACTGCGCCACACGCCTGGGGCGCGCGCCGCGGCCCAGCTCTTCTGGGCGCACGGGACGACGGAGGGGGAGCGCGAGCAGTGGACCCGGCGTGCGCGGTCGCTCGCGCGCGCCCGGGACACGTTCGGCCTCGCGCCGGCGATCTACGACTGGTGCGCGGAGGTGGCGGCACGAACGGACCCCGCCGCCGCGGCCTACCTCTTCGAGGAGCTGACGACAGCGCCCGAGGGCTTCGCCGTGTCCGCCCCGGTGCGGGTGTTCCTGGACAAGTTCCGGCACGCCACGGACAGTTCGGCGGCGTACGAGGAGGACCTGGCCGCCGTCACGGACCTGCCCGCGCGCAAGGCGCTGGCGGAGGCGTGGCTGTCCGCGTACGCGACGACGACGGGCGAGACGGCGGACCTCGCGGAGACGGTAGCGGCGGACATCGCGGAGGCGGTGGCGGTGGAGCTCTGCCCCGGCCTGCCGCACTACGACCACGAGGCCCGCCTCACGGCGACGGTGGAGGGCCTGCTGGGCACGCACGCGCGCGTGGAGGGCCGCAGCCTGCCGCTCCGCCTGGACGAGTTCCTGGCCCGGACGACCCGGTTCCGTACGGACGTGGTCCCCGGCTTCCGCGCCTACCAGCGCCTGCGCACCGGCCTGGCCAACGCCGAACGCGCCCGCCTGCGCGTGGACGACCACCGCCCGCACGTCCTGCCGTCGTTCGTCCGCAGCCGCCTCATCGACGAGGTCTACCTCCCCCTGATCGGCGACAGCCTGCACAAGCAGCTCGGCACGGCGGGCGGCCTGCTGATGCTGACGTCGCCGCCCGGCTACGGCAAGACGACGCTGATCGAGTACGTGGCGGACAAGCTCGGCATGCTGCTGGTCAAGGTCAACGGCCCGGCGCTCGGCCACACGGTCACGTCCCTGGACCCGGCGGAGGCCCCGAACGCGACGGCCCGCCGGGAGGTAGAGAAGATCAACTTCGCGTTGGAGGCAGCGAACAACGTCCTCCTCTACCTGGACGACATCCAGCACACCTCACCCGAGCTGCTGCAACAGTTCATCTCCCTGTGCGACGCGCAACGCCGCATGACCGGCGTGTGGAACGGCGAGCCCCGCACGTACGACCTGCGCGGCAAGCGCTTCGCCGTCTGCATGGCGGGCAACCCGTACACCGAGTCCGGCGCCCGCTTCCGCATCCCCGACATGCTCGCCAACCGGGCCGACGTCTGGAACCTGGGCTCGGTCCTGACCGGCAAGGAGGACGTGTTCGCGCTGAGCTTCGTGGAGAACGCGCTGACGGCGAACCCGCATCTGGCGCCGCTCGCCGGCCGGGACAGGCGGGACGTGGAGACGTTCGTACGCCTGGCGTCGGCCGACCCGGCGACTCGCCCGGACCACTTGACGCACCCGTACATGGAGGCGGAGGCGGAGCGGGTGGTGGCGGTCCTGCGCCACCTCCTGGCGGCCCGCGACACCGTCCTGGCCGTCAACGCTGCGTACATCGCGTCGGCGGCACAGAGCGGTGACGCCCGCACGGAGCCGCCGTTCCAGCTCCAGGGCTCGTACCGCAACATGAACAAGATCGCGGCGCGCATCGACCCGGCGATGAACGAGACGGAGCTAGCCGCGCTCATCGACGACCACTACCAGGGCGAGGCCCAGACCCTGGCGACCGGCGCGGAGTCGAACCTGCTGAAGCTGGCGGAGCTGCGGGGCACGCTCACGCCCGCCCAGTCGTCCCGCTGGACGGAGCTGAAGCGCGCCTACGTCCGCGCCCGCACCCTGGGCGGCGCGGACACAGACCCGGCGGTGCGGGCGGTGGCGGCGCTCGGCCTCCTGGCGGACAGGATGGCGGCGATAGAGACGACGCTGAGGCGAGCGGTACCCGCCGGAACAGGGGAGACCCACCAACCGTGACCGTACCCGTGACCCCCCACACCGCCCCCTTCCCGGCCCGTGCGCTAGAAATACGGGGGCGGCGGCGATATGGAGACCGGGGGGCGGCGACCATGACGGACGACGAGACCACGGCAGCCGCCACCTACCTGTCCGGCTTCGCGCACCTGGTGGCGGAGGCTGCCTCGACGGGCCGCCGCCTGACCCGCGACGAACTGGACTCCCGCCGCACGCTCGGTCAGCGCGCGGCAGAGCGGGGCGTACGCCTGCGCGAGCTGATGACGGCCCACTTGGCGGAGGCCCGCACGAACTGGCCCACGGCGCCGGGCGTGCTAGCCGTGGACGTCATGGCGGCGGTGGAACAAGCGCTGGACGCGTTCGTGGAGGGCTACGAACGGGCCCAGCGCCAGGCGATGCGCCAAGAGGTCACGGCCCGCCGCGAGTTCATCGACGACCTGCTCTACGGCCGCAGCGACCTGGGCCAACTCGCCCAGCGCGCCGAACGCTTCGGCCTGCGCCTGTCCCACGCGCACGCGGTGGCGGTGGCGCAGGGCGACGCGGCGTACGACGAGGGGGACGAGGTCCCGAGGGCGGTCGAGAGCGCGATGATCTCCCGCTTCGGCGACCGAGACGTCCTGCTGACGACAAAGGACGGCCGCCTGGTCTGCATATCCCCCGGCGACCAGCCCGAGGTCCTCCCCTTCTTCGCCAAACACGCCCACGTCTCCACGAACGGCGGCCAGGTGGCCATAGGCCGCTCCCAGCCGGGCCCGAGCGGCGTCGTCCAGTCCTACGAGGAAGCGCTGAGCACCCTCGAACTGGCGGCCCGCCTGGACCTGACGGACCCGGTCCTCCGCGCGGCCGACCTCCTGGTCTTCCCGGTCCTGACCCGCGACCGCCAGGCACTGATCGACCTGGTGACGAACGTACTGGGCCCACTACGAGGCGCCCGGGGCGGCGCGGCCCCCCTGCTGTCGACTCTCTCGGCGTACTTCGACGCGGGCTGCGTGGCGGCGGAGGCGGCCCGCCGCCTGTCCCTGAGCGTCCGGGCGCTCACCTACCGCCTGGAACGCATCCACACCTTGACGGGCGCGGACCCGTCGGACCCCGGGGACAGGTACACGCTGCAGACGGCGGTGATCGGGGCACGGTTGCTGGACTGGCCGGAGCAGGCGCTTTGAAGGTTCTCACGCCCCGACTTGATCGAGCGCCCCG
The DNA here is from genome assembly GCF_040644575.1 of Streptomyces sp. NPDC046939. Classification (NCBI taxonomy): domain Bacteria; kingdom Bacillati; phylum Actinomycetota; class Actinomycetes; order Kitasatosporales; family Streptomycetaceae; genus Streptomyces; species Streptomyces sp. NPDC046939. The sequence goes on along the minus strand of NZ_JBEYWV010000009.1, from coordinate 174,868 downwards.
ATCGCCCGCGTGATCAGCGCACGGGCGTCGGCCCCGTACACGGCCATGCTCCGTAGCTGTGCGAACGCCTGCACGTACGCGTCGATCTCGGACTGCTGCCGGATGCGTACGCGCGCAGTGACCAGCTCGACAGAGACCAGGCGGTCGTCATAGACGTGGAAGGTCTCACGCGGCCACTGACACCGCCCGGTGGTCGCCGCCGGGATGATGCCGAGCGAGACGCTGGGAAGCGCGCCGGCCGTGAGCAGGTGCCCGAGCTGCGCGGCCATCGCGGTGGTGTCGCCGAGCTGGTAATACAGCGCGGCCTCCTCGATGACGAACAGGAAACGCCGTTGCTGCTCGTGCAGGATCTTCGACCGTTCGATACGGGCCCGGGCAGCCTCAGGGCTGTCGTCGACCTCAAGATCACGCATCTCCGCGACGATGCGCAGAATGCCCGCCGCATAGCCGACCGTCTGCAGAAGACCAGGGACGAGGGTGGCCGAGTAGACGCGGAACAGCCGGGACTCCTTGAAGAGGCGTCCGGCCGCTGCCTGTGACTCGGTGAGTCCGGCACGGGAGCGCTGCCGCCACTCGGTGTACATGGTCTCCGCGTTGACGGACATCGCCACGAGGTCATCGGCCCGCTCCGCGGCTCCGGTCGCCTCACACCAAAGGCGCACGTCCCGGGCCGACGGCGCGGTGATCCCGTTCTCGATGCGGCTGGTCTTGCCACCGCTCCAGCCGCACCGTTTTCCGTGCTCGGCGACCGTCAGTCCCGCGGTTCTCCGCAGGTCACGCAGGCGCGCGGCAACGGCTTCGCGGGCGGCCTGTGCGGATGACGACGGGGACTGTGCCATGTGGATGTGGTCCTGCTCGTTCTCGAAGAATCAACGTATCTCGTACTGCTGGTGCGGGATCGCGCGCTCCCACACTGCCTCGAAGGCTTCGGAACACAGCCGCACGGTGGCCGGTTCCGTACTGATCTCACCGCCTTCGGACGCCCCGCCCCCGGAGAAGTGATTCCACCGCACCAACGTGTCGTCGATGAGCCAGAAGTCATTTCCGGGCAGCGCGATGTCGGAGGCCCGACGGCGCGGCAGCCACCGCACCAACTCGCCCGCGGCCACGTTGGTGAAGGTGTGGGAGTGCTCGAACCGGATGTAATCGCTGACCGGCTCCGACACGATACGAGCTCGCCGTACGACGACACCGCGCCCAACGGTCTCCTGGATCAGGTCGAGCCACGGCCGCCACCAGGAGGCGCGATCATCGGGATCGATGCGGGCGCCCTTCTTCCACTCGGCGAAGGCCTCCCGTTCCTTCTCCACGGCGTAGCAGTCACGCATCTCCAGATGGACCGCGGACGTCCGGGCCCCGGCGAGCATCTCAGGGAACGGCGGGACGCTGCTGCTCGACCGCATCGCACGCCTCCCTCAACATCGCGGCCATGCGGGCGGGAACGCGTACGACCTGCTCATGCTCCGGAATGCCCACCGCGTGCCCCGGGGCCTCGAACGCAGCGCAGGCCGCCTCGAGTTCCGCACCGGGCTTCCAGCCCTGGATGACGATCTCGCCCTTCGCGTCGTCCACCCATACCGTCGGACTCTCCTCGTCCCCGGTATCGGGGTCGATCCCGATGAACCGTAATTCCATGACACTCTCCCCTGGTCGGCATTGCAGTTCGTTGCACCACGGTCTGCGCTATATGGATGCGCGGTCAAGGGGTAGCACCTCTCTTGCTCACGTAAGAGGTAAGGGATGCAACAATCCGCAACGTGCCGGGTCCTGCACCGTATGGACTCCTAGCCTCCCAGGTACCGAGTCCGCCCGAGCCCTGCGGAGAGTGCCGTGACCACACACCGAGCCCAGTCAGAAGGACCCGAGCCGAACGATTTGCGTGCGCTGCTGGACGAAGCGACCGCTGCCCTGCGCATACGGCTCAGCCCTGACTGCCGTAACCGGCTCGACATCGTGCTGCGTGCGGAGATCCGTCGCCTGGTCCCGAGTTCCCTTGTCGCGTCCCTACGACTGGCCGCGGTCGGGTGGTTGACGGGCGCACTGGACGAGTTTACGGGTGGAGAGTCATGACCGGCGTGGCGGCGGCGATGCCAGGAGCGCTGCCCGCTCTCCACTTCACCGGCGACGATTACTCGGCCGCACGAGTCGCCCGCCGGTACGTACGGGACGCAGCCCGAGACTGGAAGTTGAGCCCGGACACGACCGATGACCTCCTCACCGTGGCCGGGGAACTGGTTGCCAACGCGCTTGAGCACGGGCGAGGCGGCACGATCACACTGACCTGCGCCTTGGCGGTAGACACCGTCACCGTGGCAGTGACTGACGAGGGGAAGACCGGGTTCCGACGACCACTGCTGCCCACTACGCCGAGCCCCGCCGCCCCGGATGCTGAGCGTGGCCGCGGCCTGCTCATCGTGGCGACTCTGGCGACGCGCTGGGGAAGCGGGAGAACAGCAGAGGGCCTGATGGTCTGGGCAGACGTCGCGGTGCGGCCGGACGAACCCGCTACGGACTGAGGGATGGCACGCGGACGACCGCAATCCCGGCATCCAGGTCGGCAAGCCGCTGGATGTGATCGACGTTCGACGTGCCTCCTGTGAGCGGCAGAGAAGCAGCCCTTACGAGCAGGCGCCCCGAAAACTGCGACACAACGTCGTCCCACTGATCTCCGGCAGTCCCGAACGTACGGCGTCGCAGACGAGCTACTGGAGATCGCAGACAAGCACACCGGCAGTTACCTCGTGGAGGCCGATTACATCCCCGAGACCGGTACCCGCGTCTGGCGCTGGGGCCCAGAACCTGAGGATGCGGCGACCTTGCTCGCCGACGCCGGGCTTCCAGACTCTCTCATGCACGCTGTTGCCGCCGCGCTCGCGCGGTGGGACGACAGCCGAGACGAAGCGCCTAGGCAATGCCGGCGCGCTGGAAGCCCTGCGGGCACAAGAGGAGGACCCGGACTGGCTGGCCGCCCGGTGACGACCCGGCACCCCCCCCGACGTCCGGACCGCACCGGGGTACCCACCCTGCCGCCTGGTTAAGGGCACGACAAACCGTTGTTGCGTGACGGCGAGTCGGTCAGCGCACGGTCAGCCGTTACATGCGCTCGGGCCCAGTGATCAGGTCCTCCATTCAGCGCAGAATCCGCACTCGGCCACGGCAGTGCAGTCGTCTTGGTGGTGGGTGATCTATCGATGGTGCGTTGACCTCAACACCATGTGCCCGACGACCGCAGGCCTGGCTGAAGTTGATCGGTGGAGATGCACTTGGTCAGTTGTGCGCCCTGCCCTGCCCATCGCTGATCGTCTTAAGGTCACTACTCTGTGTACGAGGGAGCGTGGCATGGCGGCTGGTGGATCGGCATCACGGCGGGCGCAGGAGGCGCGGCGGCAGGAGCGGCTGCTCAGGGAGCAGTGGCAGGGCGCCCGGCAGGAGGCACGCCGTTGGGAAGCCGCCAGCGAGGGCGAACGCCGGGTCGCCGCTCAGCTGTTGGTCCTGACGGCGCGTGGGTGGCGGTTATTGGTTGACCGCAGGTGGCCGGGAACGCGGGCGGCCAACGTGGACATGTTGTTGGTCGGTCCCGGCGGTGTGTTCGTTCTCGACGTCAAGAACTGGCGCTCAGCACCAGACGTTTCGGAGGGAAAGCTCCACGCTGGCGGAGCGCCCCGCGATGAGCACGCGGCCAAGCTCCTCGCCGTGACGAAAGCGGCCGAGTCGGCTGTGGCGGCCTTGGGGATGTCCCCGGTCGCGGTCCAGCCCCTCATGGTTTTCGCGGGTCACCGCGTAGATGCCGGGCTGGGCAGGATCCGGCTGTTGGGGGAGCATGAGGTCGGGTCGGCTCTGCTGTCGGAGCGCAGTCGACTTCGCGCCGAATCCGTACGTGCCATCGCCGACCACCTGGAGCGGGTCTTCCCCGAGTACGAGGGATCGTCCGTAACACAGACAGCGCCGTCCCCGCCTCAGGTGCAGCCTCAAGGAGAGCCGGCCGACGGCTTGTTCGACCTTGACGGACTGCGTGAGGCGGCTCTGGAAGAAGCGCTGCGGGCTCCGATCGAACAGTGGATGACCTTCCTCCACCCTGATCAGATAGCTCTGGTACGCCGCAACTGGGCCGGCCCTGCACGAATCAGCGGCCCTGCAGGCACTGGCAAGACCGTCGTCGCCCTGCACCGCGCGGCCCACCTCGCCCAGCGCACCACCGGCCGGCTCCTGTATGTCACCTTCGCCAACAACCTCCCGCGGGTGCAGGCGACCTTTCTCAAGACCATGTCTTCCGCCGTGGCCGACAGGGTCGACTTCCGAAGCCTGCACTCCTGGGCCCAGGAGTTCCTGCACGACAGAGGTGTCCCTGTCCGGTTGCACGGAGGCAAGGCCCAGACGGCTTTCAGCCTCGCCTGGAAGCATGTTGGCCGCGGCAGCTGCCTGGCCGAGATCGACCCGACCCCGGGATACTGGAAGGAGGAGATCGACCGCGTCATCAAGGGGCGCGGCATCACGTCCTTCGAGGAGTACGCCACGGTGCCCCGCCGACGCCGTCGTGCGAGTCTGCGGCGTCCGCATCGGCAGGCCGTCTGGGCTCTGTACGAGGCGTACGAAGCGCTCCGCATCGAGCGCGGCGTGCACGACTTCAACGACGTCCTTTCCCTTGCCCTGGCAGAAGCACGGCGCCACACCGGACAACACCGCTATGTGGCAGTGATCGCCGACGAGGTCCAAGACCTGACCCTGATCGGAGTACAGCTTCTACACGCTCTCGTCGGCGATGAGCCCAACGGCCTGCTGCTGGTCGGCGACGGCCAACAGGCTGTCTATCCCGGCGGCTTCCGTCTGTCCGATGCCGGCATCGACATCCGAGGCGACCGCGGGCAAGTGCTGCGCACCAACTACCGCAACAGCAAGGAGATCCTCGACACGGCACTCGCGGTCGTCGCCGAGGACTCCTTCGAGGACATCGACGGGCTCCGAACGCCAGGACGCCGAGACGTCGACCTCACATATCACGACGGCAACGTGATCCGCGTGTCGAAGCCGACTCCGGCCGAGCACGACCAGGCGCTCCTGGAGGCCCTGCGCGACCTGCCGCCAGGCGCCCGCCCGGACACAGCGGTGCTGTGCCCGTCCATGCGCGCCAGCGGCCACTACCAGCGGCTCCTCGAACGGGCGGGCATCTCCGTGTGCCTGCTGGAGCACTACGACGGGCGCCCTGTCGACGCTGTCAAACTCGGCAGCTATCACCGAGCCAAGGGATTGGAGTTCAAGCGCGTCTATCTCCCGGAGCACGACGCGGCCTTGGCGAACGGTTCCCTTACGCCCGACGCGGAAGCCTCCGAAACGGAACGCGAGCGCAACGAGCTGGCCCGCAGCCAACTCTTCGTGGCCATGACCCGAGCGCGTGACGTGCTGTGGCTGGGTAGTGTGAACCGGTACCCAGAGGGGCGATGACGGACGGGCCTCGTGGGCGAGCTCACGTACGCGGAATCCCGGTTGTGACTCAGCGTGGCGGCCCTTACTGAGGACCCCCTGCCGTCGAGCGGTGGCTTGAGGCGGCTGCGGGGGAGCGTCACCGACACGGACTCGTATCCGTCCTCTTCATGTGGTCGCCCCAGGGCCCACTCTTCGCCTGTTGCGCTCTTCACAACGTGCTGTCTGCTCTTTACATTCGGTAAGTGTGTGATGTCGGGGATGGGACCCCGCGTGTTCGAGAGCAGGGTGCGGCCGTGAGGTTCGCACAACCCGTCGGCCGCCTTCAACGCAAGGGGGCCGCATGGCGGTACGAGCAGATCAACGCGGCACCTACGAAGAAGCTGTACGGGTGGCCGTATCCGCCTTCGGGGCCGAGGCCACCCCGAAGCTAAAAGGTGGTGGCTGGCAAGAGGACCAACTCCGTGGCCCTATGGAGACCTTGATCCGGGCTGTCGGAGCACGTTTGGGGTTCGCCATCACCCTGACCGGTGAAGTCCCGCTCGTGGACCTGCGGGCCAGGCCCGACTACGCGGTGTCGGTCGACGGAGCGCTCATCGGCTACATCGAGTTGAAGAAGCCCGGGCGCGGGGCAGACCCCTCCCACTTCACTGGGGACAGCGCCGCGCAGTGGGAAAAGCTACGTCTGCTGCCCAACGTCCTCTACTGCGACGGGAACGAGTTCGCGCTGTATCGCAGTGGCCAGGCCGTCGGGCAACTTGCCCGGATGAAAGGTTCAGTCCTCACATCCGGTGCCCGGCTCGCCCCCGACGGCGCCGCCCTCGCCCGGGTGCTCCAGGACTTTCTCACCTGGCAGCCGAAGCCACCCCGTAGCACCACGCAGCTGGTTCGGTCTGTCGCCGGCCTGTGCCGTCTGCTCTGTGACGAGGTGGCCGAGTCGATGGTTCAGGAGAAGGCCGGCAGACGCCGCCGAATTTTCACAGAGATCGCCGAAGAGTGGCGGCGACTGCTGTTCCCCGAGACAACCGACGATGAGTTCGTCGAACAGTTCGGCCAGACAGTGGTGTTCGCCCTTCTGCTGGCCAGGGTCGAAGGCATTTCATTCGAGGGCGAGTCGGTACACGCCATCGCCTCGAAGCTGGGCAAGCGGCACTCGCTGATGGGCAAGGCTCTCGATGTCCTCACCGAAGAGTCGGCGACCGGTGACCTGTCCACCACGCTCGGCACGCTGCTGCGGGTGGTGGGAGCCGTCGACTGGAGCCGGCTCGACGACGGGTCCGGAGACTCCTACCTCCTCCTGTACGAGGACTTCCTGCAGATCTACGACCGTGAGCTGCGCGTGCGTACCGGCTCGTACTACACGCCGCATGGTGTGGTCGAGGCCATGGTCCGCCTCACCGAGGCGATTCTGAAGAGGTCCTTCGGGATCGGGCCCGGCTTCGCGTCATCGGAAGTGGTCGTCGTTGACCCTGCCATGGGAACGGGCACGTTCTTGCTGTCGGTCCTCAAGCGGGCCGCCGCCATCATCACCGAAGAAGAAGGACCTGGAGCACTCGGTCCCCGCCTCCGGCAAATGGTTGGTCAGCGGCTCATCGGGTTCGAACGACAGATCGGCCCTTATGCCGTGGCGGATCTGCGGATGCACGCACTGCTGAAGGACTACGGATCCGCTGCCCCAAAACAGGGATTGCGCCTCCTGGTGGCTGACACTCTCGACAATCCGAGGGCTGAGTTCAACTGGATCCCCCACACATATCGCCCGCTCGCGGAATCCCGTCGGCAGGCCAACAAGGTCAAGCGGGACGAGCGCGTCATGGTGGTCATCGGCAACCCGCCCCACGATGCCGTTACTCGAGGTGCGGGCAAATGGATCGAGGCAGGTGATCCAAATGTCGGGGAAGACCCGCCGCTCGACGATTTCCGGTTGCCTGGCAACGGTACCTACGAGTCGAAGCTGTCGAACCTGCACGTCTTCTTCTGGCGCTGGGGGACCTGGAAGGTGTTCGACGCCCACGACGACGCACCGTTCGGCGTGGTTGCTTACATCACGCCTAAAGCGTGGCTGAGGAGCCGTGCGTTCGCTGGCATGCGCCGCTACTTGCGGAAATCGGCCGATGAAGGCTGGGTCATCGATCTCTCTCCCGAAGGCCAACGATCTGCCGTGGCGAACCGCCTCTTTCCGGATGTCGCCCAAGAGCTATGCATCGCGGTGTTCGTGCGTCGACGAGATGACCACCGTGAGGACGGTGCTCTCGTGCACCATCTGAAAGTGCACGGGCATCGAGACGACAAGGCCCGGCGTTTGCTCAGCTTGACCCTCGACGATCCCGAGTGGCGTGACTGTGCAACGGGAGACACAGACCCCTTCCTTCCGGAAGGAGATGACCTATGGATGAGCGCTCCCTTGATCAGAGACCTGATGCCGTGGTCCTCGCGTGGGGTGACGCCCGGCCGCGTATGGGTCTATGCACCGGATGAGGAGACGCTCCGCAAGCGATGGCGCATCTTCCTGGGCGCTGACCCATCCAAGCGCAGGGAACTTTTCGGAGAGGCCAGGGACCGTACGATCGACAGCCGAGTGACGCCTCTCGCCGGAACGACCGGTTACGACGCAACTCCGTTACGACAGGAGCAGCGACCTCAGCCCGATCCTGTCCAGGTCGGGTACCGCTCCTTCGACCGCCAGTTGATCCTGCCGGATCACCGGCTCATGGTAGTTGCGCGCCCCGACCTCTGGCGGGTTCGGGGGGATCATCAGGTTTTCACCGTGGAGCAGAACGCTCATCCCGTCGTAAACGGCCCGGCCCTCGTGTTCAGCGCGCTGATCCCTGACATGGACTACTTCAACGGACGCAGCGGTTGTGTCCGGCCGCTTTACCGCGATGCACAGGGCGCATTCCCCAACATTGCCCCCGCCCTGCTCGACTTGCTCTCACGACGGCTCGCCACACCAGTCACGCCCGAAGACTTCCTGGCCTACATCGCCGGGGTGGTCTCCCATCCCGCCTACACAGAGCGCTTCCGCGAAAACCTCGAAGACCCCGGCGTGCGGGTACCGCTGACCGGTGACGTTCGTCTGTGGGGCCGCGCGGTTCGATCAGGCCGCCGCGTGCTGTGGCTGCACACGTACGGGGACCGCTTCTCGGACCAGGCAGAAGGACGTACGCGTGAGATGCTACGTCTTCCCTCAGGCCGTCCTCGCTGTGTCGTGGAGATACCAGACACGGAGGAGGGAATGCCGCAGGCTCTCCGATATGAGTCAGAGGTGCAGTGCCTGTGGATCGGTTCAGGGTGCATCGCGCCGGTACTGCCATCCACCAGGGAGTATCAGGTCTCCGGGATGAACGTACTGGACAAGTGGTTCGGCTATCGCCGCAAGAAGCCGGCGGGCAAGCGAAGACTGGAACTCGACAATGTAGTGGCCCGTCGTTGGCTTCCCGACTGGACAACCGAGTTGCTGACGCTGCTCAACATCCTCGGCTTGTTGGTGCAGGAGGAACCGGCTCAACGAGAATTGCTGGAAGCGGTCTGCTCCGGCCCTCTCATCTCTTTACGGGACCTCGCAGAGGGAGGCGTCCTCCCGGTGCCACGCCACGCACGCAAGCCCGCCGCCGGGCGAGACACAATGCCGGGACTGTGACGTCCCAGAGCAAGCCCGGCACGTCACGAAGGGACGGCTTGTGCATCTGGTCGAACGAGGACATGGGCGTGGTCGTCGAGAGGGAAGTGAGCGATGATCCGGAGGAACGCGGGGAGGCCTCACGCGGTGCTTACGATCAAGGAGGACCGATCAAGATCTTCTCTCAGATTTCTCCCAAGCGATCTCCAGGAACCACTCAGGGGCCCGACCCGCGATGCGGATCAGGCCCCTGACCTGGTACTTCCCTGTCGGGGTGGCGGGATTTGAACCCACGACCTCTTCGTCCCGAAGCAACTTGGATGGGGGTGCTGCCTTGGGCTGGTGTGCCTCTCACCTGCGCTTATGGTCCATAGACGTTCGCGCTCGTCCGCCGTTGTTCGTCGGCGTTGTCACGCAGTTAGACACTCACCCGATGCCATCCCTCGATGCGAAGGCGTGGGGTGCCGTAACGCACAGACAAGGTGCCTACTGCGTTGCCTAAAGGCTGTCCCGCAATGATCAACTAGCTCAACATGGCTGGCACCGAGGATGCCCACCTTGGGCGGGTCTATCCGGCGAGCGCGAGGTTGTGCAGGCGGGCTATGCCAAGAATGGCGTGATGAACGCCGTCGCCCTTCAATCGGCAGTCGCGGAGGATCTTCCAGCTCTTCATGCGGGCGAAGGCGTGCTCGACGCGGGCACGAACCTTGGATCACCAGGCCGGTGCCGCGGTAGCCACCATCAGCAATCACCAAGTTGTTGCCGACGAGGGCCTTCGCTCCGGACAACTCCCATGCTCTGCAGTCGTTGCGGTTGCCGGGCAGAGGGCGGCCAACCGCGACGACCATCCGGGTATCGGCGTCGATGACGACCTGGTGATTAGTGGAGTACCGGTAGTTTTTCGACTGCTCTGCCACGGTGTGGTCACGTGTGGGGACCAGGGTGCCGTCCACGATGAGCACGGTGTCCTTACGGAATCGTCGCCGTGGCCGCAGTGCCAGCAGGGGTGCGAGGCGGTTGATGATGCGGTCGGCCGCAGACTTCGAGATTCCGAACAGGGGCGCGAGCTGGCGCAGCGTCAAATGGGTGCGCCAGTACGCCGCGACCAGCAGGACGCGGTCCTCCAGGGGGAGGCTCCACGGCCGGCCTCGGCGGACCGTGTCCGCTCCCTCGCGGCGCAGGGCGGTCACCAGCTTGCCGAAGCAGCGCGGGCTCAGCCCGGTGAACGGGCTTATCCAGGACGGCTGCGACGCCGTGATCACACCAGCCACGAGAGGATCGTGCCACCGCGTTGCGAACTGGCCGAGACGGAGGTGTATATGGAGACGGACTTGGTGAGTCGTCTGGAAGGGGCGGCAGATCGTTTCGTGATGCCCCTGCGTATGAACGAGGGGTTCGATGAGCAGGCGCTCCTTCAGTTGCAGGAGGAGATCGATCGCTGCGGGACGGTGTGGAGGGAAGAAACCTATGTACCGAAGCGTGCGGCGTTGATCCTCGCCGAACTCCACCCAGCGATCGAGGCCTGCGCCTGGCTGTACGAAGGGAACATGCGTCAGCGGATCCAGGAGGCGGGAGTGATGGTGTCCGAGGCAGTGATCGTTGCTCTGGACTGAGCGCCTCCCTACACCGCCGGGCGACGTACCTTCCTGTGGGCCCCAACGCGAAGAGGCGCGAGTCGGCAGAACAGCGGGCACTGGGCGCGAGCCCGGTCTTGCGGGACAAGTCTTAAGAAGCTGTTGTCTTTTCGATCTTGAGGGATGTGCGTCGAACGGAAGTCCCGATCGGGTGGTCGCGGGGTGGTGGGCGCATAGGAACAGGGCCTCCTGAACAGCTCGTTGGTGTCGGATCACCGAGCAGCAGGAGGCCCTGGTGCAGCAGTCTTGCGTGCCGGTGGCCGGGCAGTCCAGCGCGGTCACCTGGGAGTGTGACTGTCTGGCTCACCGGTTCGGAAACGCCGCCGACAACGGGACGCGGCAGCCTCGCTACCCGACGGACATGACGGACGCTGAGTGGGCCCGGGTCCTGCCGCTGCTGCCGGTGCCGGGCTGGATGCGCGGCCGGGGCGGCCGGCCGGAGGCGTATTGCCACCGGGCCATGCTCGATGCGATCCGATATCTCGTGGACAACGGGATCACGGCCGCGCGGAGGGCCGGCCCCTGTCGGGGAGTCCCGTACTGCTACGCGAGATAACAGTCCAACAGGACCCGTCGCCGCATGCGCTCGGCGAGACTGTCTGGGTGATCGAAGTCGCGTGGGCTGCTCTGGGCAGAGTCCTTGAAGTGGTCGCATTCCTGGTCAGCTTGTTTCTAGTGCTCGCAGTGCCGGGCGTGACCATATGGGGGATATCGGAGACGGTCGACCCGCGTGACGTGTTGCGGGTCCGGTGGTTCCTGCAACGGGTGCTTGACCTGGCCGAACTCGTCGGATGGGCTTTGCTCGCCGCGGGCGTGTGGGTGTACCGACACACCCTGGGTCGTGTAGTGAACGCCTATCTCCGATGGAGCAGGCGCGGGGTTGCGGAGCATCTGGCGTGGGCTAGAAGGCCTTTTGGCCGTGATGCTCACAGGCTGTTTCCTGTCGGCCCACAGGTGCGCGTTGCGTTGCGGTCGTGGCATCAGGTCGCGCCGCTAGCTGCGGTCGCGTACTTCGTCAAGGCGTTCATCCTGTTGCAGATCCTGCTTAACCTGGGGCGCATCGTCAATGCCGTCACCAGGTGGTCGTCTCATGTGTGGGCGGAGAGCGAAAGAGCTCCCGTTGTGTGGTGGGCGCCCGGCGGCGGCCTGTGGGGTCAGGCCCGGCAGGTCGAATGGACCGGCGAGCAACCAGGCATCGCTGTGACGGTAGTGACGACTTTCCGGGCGTTCGGTGAGTCGATCTGGAGGAAGGCCACCCAATATCTTCCAGCACTCGGTGCCCCGGAAGGCCGCCCCGCCGAGGCGGCTACTGCGGTGTTCGGACTCCTTCTGACTGTCGCGCTTCTCCTTGCACTACGAGCCGTGCTGGGACTTCTCGGCCGACGCGGACCGACCAGGGCAGACAGCAAGCACGGTCCAGGCTTTGCCGCCCCTCATCCTCGCGGATGGTGGCTGCGGTCGCTGCTGAGCCTGCGTCCAGGGGTGGCCAAGCGCACCCGGCCTGTCGCGGTTCTGATCGACTGTGTTGGCCGCGTGGGGGCGGCGCGGCGTTACTACCAGACCATCACGCAGCCTCATAGCGCTATCTATGCTGCGCGCGTGGACCTCTCCAGGGTTGAGCGGGTGGTGTGGTCGGCTTGGAAGGTTCGGCACCGTCAGGTGCCCGGTCCGCGTCGGCGCGAGTATCGGAAGCATGCGGCCGACGTAGTAGGGGCGATCCGGCGGCTAGAGGCACGACAGGACATCGACGCAGACACAGGCCAGGTTTTCGAGGAAATGGCGCGCTTGCTGGTGATGATCACTGAACGGTACGCACAGGGCCGCACACTCGCCCTGCTCGATCCCAAAGATTTGAAGGACGTAGAGCCCGCCGTCAATCGGGAATGGGTACGGCTGATCATCCTTGGTATTGTGATGACCGGTGCCGCCATTGCAGCGGGCCTGTCGGAGCTCTCGGCCGCCGGATCTACTCAAATCGTTGCCGTGGTAGGCGCCGTCGCCTGGGTGCTTTTGTACCGCGATCGACTCGCCCCGGGCGATGTACTCGACGTGATGCGTGGCCAAAGCCGCAAGTGACCGTATGAGACCGACGCGGACCTAGCTAAGTCAGTGATCGAGGCACCGTGCCGGCTATCGCTTGGCGTTGTTACCTGGCACAACACCGGCTCGGGGCGGGGCCCTGATCTGGGGCAGCGAGGGAGCGGGTCGGGCTTACGGGAGTGAGCTCCGAGCCGATGTAGTGGCCCGCCCGTGGCAGGGTGCATGAAACGGCGAAGGGCCAGCTTGCGAGGAACCCCTTCTTGAGCTGGCCATTCCCGCTGTGCCCCCGCAGGATTCGAACCTGCGATACCCGCTTTAGGAGTTCGATCGCTCGTCGGTACTGCCGGGGAGCCCCCTGGCCGCGTCGGCTATGCCAGGTCGCCTAGGAGTGCTGGCGTCCGGCGCCGTTGATGTCGCTTATGGATGTCAGAGGAGCCCAACTGCGCGCGCTCGCTGGCACGATGGTCCCGTGGTTGACCTGGAGCGAATCGCGGCAGAGATCATGGCGTACCTGCGAGCACTCGACGAGAGTGCCACCCTGCGGCACCACTTCCGCCACGCTGACGAAGAAGGCTGCCTCTGGTACATCGAGGCCGTACCCGACCGCGGCGAGTTGATCGTCATAAAGCAGGCCGAGCTGACCTCGGCCGGCCAGCTCCACCGGTACAGCTGGGAGCACCTGGAAGACGAGCACGGCGGCTTGACAGACCAAGCGATCGATCCTGAAGAAGATCCGCTGGAGGCCATCCCGGCCAAAGAGTTCCACAGAGTGTGGACTCGGTGAGCGCGCTGGACAACCACTTTAGGAGAGAGGTAGGAGCGTCGGGCCGGTGACCTGCCGCTTCACCGACCGAGCCAGCGAGCACGGATGCACCCGCTACCGACCCTTGTAGACCGCTGCTGACCCCTGTATCTGGCACGACTGTGGCACGGCAGCCTCTTCGTCCCGAGCACGATCGGGGCCACTTGACCACGGGTTGGGAGCGCTCTGCATGACGAGCTGCCCAAGATCAGGTGGAAAGCCCCCGCCCCTCCGACTAGACGGCGCGAGGCGGGGGCCTTTGCGTTTACTTCAGCGGGGCATGTTCTCATCGCGAACTTCGGGCGCGTCACGCCTGGGCCACTTCTGGAAGGCCCACGTCACCACCGCGCTGACGAGAGTGGCGGCAAGTGCACCGATGAACTCAGGCATGGCCGAAAGGAGCACATGCTCGATGCTGGCGACCTGATCACTCAGGGTGACAGTACCCAAGCTTGCGATGTCGTGCAGGGGCGTAGCCACTGTTGCTCTCCTCAGCGTATTTGCGTGAAGTCGGGGACCTGTGTAGGCCGCTGAGGCGAGAATCGTGGTGGGGCAGGGTTGCCCCCAACATTCACCGGGACTGCCTGGGACTCATTGCGTGCTCCGGGTACTTGAGCTGGGTCGACGCGCCGTGTCCCTGTTCTGTCCCAGGGACGCCGCTGGGACAGCGCAGGGACGGGGGGAACATGACACGGGCGATGGGCTTCGACGAGGAACCAGACGTGACTCTGGGTAGGTTCCTGCGAGACCAGAGCCAAGCGGCCTGCCTCAGCACACGGGACATCGAGCAGCGCTTCCAGCATCGCGCTCATCAGGAAAGGATGCGAATAGAGGCTGGGCACGAGCCACCAGTCGATCCTGTAAGCGACATGAAGTTTTCTAAGTCACACCTCGATCGACTCTTTAAAGGAACGGCTTCCCTTCCGCCCAAACGCTTCATCGAGGTGTTCCTAGAGATCACCAGCAGTGCCACTCGCATTCAACCGGAGCTCCACAGAAAGCTGTGTCGCCAGGCCGATGACCTGCTGACCACCGCTCGTAAATATCGTCAGAGGCGGCGTTCGAAAAAACCACCAGTATATACGCCACAAGCTCCTACTGAAGTCGCTGTAGCCACTCTCCAGGTGCAGCTCGAGCTTGAACGCGCTCATCGTACCCAGGACAGGCTTCGATGGGCTCTGAGCGATGCCCAGTTGTTGATGACCACACTGTTGCAGATCATCAGCACCCTGCGGGATATCGTCACCGACCTCGACACGGCACATCTTAAGGCACTTCGTGACAGTGCCGAGTCAGCAGCCACCGACGTCACCGCAAACCAGCGACTCCAAGCACTGAGGCACAAGGCCACAGCAGAAGATCAGCTCGAACGAGTAAACGAACGCCGCGCCCTACTGGAAACCTTGTGGGAGCAAGCTCACAATAATGTGCACCGTTTATCTCTGCACCCCGACGTAACGGAGGTGAAGTCACTTCCGGCAGGCCCTGCTCTGCCTCAACAGGAGCTTCTATCGACGAATATCCCGGCTCACCCTGCGCTCGCGGACATCGCTGCCGCTTTGGATAAAGCTCAAGAGATTAACAACGCAGAAGAACGCAAAGCTCACGAATTTCAGCGGAACCTCATACCCAACACTCATCTACAGCCGATCGACGAATTCAGCACGTTGTTGGCAGCCACTCAACTCACTGACGCAGCTAACCGCGAGACGGCTCTCCGCACGCTCATCAAGCACTGGTCCAGAAGCCCAATGACTCGCGACACCCTCGTCCGGCTCACCGTCGACGACCACCCAGACATCCGGGCACTTGCCACCCTGCATTTGGCACGAACCTGGTCCCGCGACACCGCTGCCCGCGAGGCTCTCATTGCAGTCACCCGTGATAGTGAGCCCAAGGTTCAGACGATCGCCGTATGGGGTTTGGCTCAAGCCTGGGCCGGCGACACCGACGCCTTTGACGCACTCGTGTCTCTGACTCAAGACCGCTCTAAGCAAGCCCGAGAAATTGCGGCTGAGGGGCTGGCGGTGGGGTGGCCTGGTGATGCCGCTGCCCGGGACGCGCTACTGCCCCTCCTTCAGGACACTGTCCAGCAAGTGCGAGAAACTGTTATTGAAGTACTACTCGAAAGATGGCAGGGCGATGCCGTGGCCCGAGATGCCCTCCTCGCGCTTTCCCACACCACCGATGTAGCCATGCGGGAAGTAGCCGTGAACGGGCTCTGTATCGGCTGGCCGTGCGACGCTGCCGTCACGGATGCTCTTCTTGCGATGCTAGCTGACCCCGCACCAACGGTCCGATGGGCCGCGGAGCGGGGCCTCGCTCTCACGGGGCAAGCTGTAACCAAGTCTCAATCAGGCTTTACGGGCAACAAGCATCCTCGTGACGTCGGCGAACCCAAGAGCAATCCAACCTCTCCAGAACAAAAGACCAACACAAACAAAGACGGCTATCTTATCGCTGCACGTGTTCCTTACGAGTACAGCACTGAAACTCCACTGCCTGGTATCACGACGTTGCGTCGAGGAATTAGGTTCGACCCTGGCATCAATGTAATATATGGCGACAACGGAGCAGGGAAGACGCTCTTTCTGAAGTCTTTGGCCGTCCGAGCAGGCGCCATCGAGGGAAGCCGATTGCGTCAAACACTTAAATATTCTCCGTGGGTGCAAGATCTCGCTAACAATCTTGAAATCCTCTTGATGGAAGATTTGGCGCCGGAGGATTGTTTCTATATGGAGTGGACCGAAGACGGTCGAACGCGACGAACTCAAATTGAGGCAGCACTGACCGAAACGCCGAAATATCGCCTGTACCTTCTCGACGAACCGACGGCATCCTACGATCTTGGAGCGACAAGTCGCCTCTTCAAAAAAATGCACCTGCTCAGCCAACATGGATGCCAGTTCATCATCGTGACCAACGACTTGGCACGCCCCAGACCAATCATCCCTATCGATGCCAAGGTCATCCGTCTTGGCAGCCGCCGTCTACGTGACCGCATGACAGGTCTCGGTTGGGAGCAACCCAAATGACCGAGCGGGACAGATGACCCGTTGGGCCGTGCCGCCGCACGATGTAAGCGCAACAAACACGGAGCCACGGCTCAGGTACGGCCCCGCCGACAACACACCACCTTGAAGCGACCGCGACTGCGCAGGTGAAGAGCCTTTTTGGGATCATCCGCTGCCAGTTCTCCGGGCTTAGGCATGGCTCAACCAGTGTCGCAGATCCAATCGGGTGACCTGTGGCTGCCGGTCGCTACTGCTGCCGTCAGCAGTCGTCATCGGTCGCCGTTGGGCCGCCTCGGACGGCCCAGAGACGGCCCAGGAACGCTCAACCGTTGACGGGAGACAACGGGAACCAAGCCCCCAGAACAAGCAGCTCGGGAGTTCAGTTCAGCTGGCGAATCGCCGCAGCCTTACACCCGATTGCCTGGCGTGGGGATGCTTGCAGAGCTCGGCCGAACATCAATAGAACCATGAGCGTTGATGGCCCCCCGTAGTGGCCCTACTGCGGCAAAGGTGCGGATCCAGCCGTCGGTGCAGCCGGATGCTTGGGTGTTCGAGTACCTAATTACGCTGCATGCCTCTTTCACATGAACCCTCGGCAACGCCGCAAGTACTTTGAAACACTGTCACCTGGAAGTAACGTCGATCACCGCGGGACACTGTTCGACGCTGCATTACTAGAAGCACTCCTAGAGCCACTCAAAGACGCGAGCACAGGTCGGCCGACCTTCGGTGTGGCTCGTTTCGAATGGGCGACCTTCTCCGGAAAGACTGATCTGTATCGATCCATTTTTACGGACTACGCCTTATTCGAACACGCCACGTTCGAGGATGCCTGGTTTTGGGACGCGGAATTCAAAGTGAGGGTTTCTTTCGATTGGGCAACATTCGACTCCGCCGAGTTCCATGGGGCGATTTTCAGTGGCGCGTCTTTCCGTGGTACGAACTTCGGTCGCATGGGCCCAGATTTCCGCAAGGCCACCTTCGGTAAAGACGTATCCGATTTTGGCCCCTTTACCACAGAAGGGGTGGTGGATCTCTCCTTCGCCACATTCCAGTCTGAACTTAACATGGAAGCCTCCGCGCTATCGGTGTGGTGTCGAGGAACGCGATGGGAGTCAATGGCAGTATTGAAGTTGCGGTACGCCATTCTAGGCATGGATGGAGCAATTCTCTCAGCGCCGGTAGCTATTACATACTACCCAAGCAAATTCACTGTCACTGCTGACAAACCGCTAAACGAGAGCGTTCTCCACAGCGACCCGCGACCAAAGATTCTCACGTTGCAGTCCACGGATGCTTCCAGCCTGGTGCTCACCGACGTCGATCTCAGCCGTTGCGGATTTATTGGCGCTTTCAACCTAGATCAGCTACGCATCGAGGGAAACTGTACCTTTGCCGAGACGCCGCAGCGACGATGGTTGACCCGCCGTCGAGTTCTTGAGGAAGAGCATCATTGGCGGGCCTTGAACTCAAAGAATGCGGATCCCCCTGCAGGCTGGATCAGAGGCCCCTATCACCCGAACCCGGAACTTTCTCCGAAGCCAGCCCAGCTGGCAGCGACATATCGTCAGCTACGCAAGGGCCTTGAAGACGCGAAAAACGAGCCGGAAGCGGCTGATTTCTACTACGGCGAAATGGAGATGCGCCGCCACGATTCTCTCAGACCTAAGGGGGAGCGCGTCTTGCTGACTCTTTACTGGGCGTTCTCCGGCTACGGGCTACGGGCTACCCGTGGCCTGGTTTCGCTGCTATTGGCGATGGGACTGACAACCCTTCTCTTGATGTTGGTGGGACTGCCAGCGAATCCTCGGAACCCTAGGACTTCAGGCACGGTGACAGTCAATCGGTCCATCGATGTGACTACAGAAGATCCGGGACCAGGAGGAGTGACCCCTAAGGAGCAAAGTGACCGATTCTCCTGGGACCGCGCGAAGGAGGCCGGCCTCACCACGATTAACTCCGTTGTTTTTCGTTCGGCCGGGCAAGATCTTACCCTTGCCGGAACGTTTATCGAGATGACTTCACGTGTTGTGGAGCCGATCTTGCTAGGGTTGACGCTTTTGGCCGTCCGTGGCCGGGTCAAGCGCTAACCACGCACTTGGCCAATGGCGGTGGAAGACGCTTCCGTGCGCCACCCTCCTCAATCCACCACTCACCCCAGCTCCCATCCCGTCCGCCGTCGACCCACACACCGTGGAGCGGGCGTGGTCCATGGCGTCCAGGTGGAGCGCGCCACTGTACGAACGACCTGGACGCCATGGGCCGCGTCTGCTCGGCTTTGCCTGGGTCAGCGGTGGACGGGATGGGAGCTCCCCCGCGCACGCCACCCACGGGGTTGCAGTCGGCGACGGCGCCCCCTCCATCCCGGTGCCGGCCGATCCCCCGCCGGAGGCCCTGTTCTGACCGCCGCGTACGCGGTGATCGACTCATGGCCACCGGCCCTATCCACCAGTGGGCGCGCGTCAGCGCAGCGCGGGCGGAGCGGGCCGGAGGCAGGAGCGGCGCCCGCAGCGGAGCCGGGAGCGCGCCCGGCGGAGCGGAGCGCAGCCGGGGCTTGAACCAGTAGAGAAAGTTGTAACTCAGTCGGTTCGGTGGGGCTTGAAGTTGTCTACGCAGGCAGGGAGTTCGGTGCCCTGTCGGTGTGCGAGCGGTAGGAAGGTCACTGGTCGGATGGTCCACGTGATGGTGGTGCTTCCGTGGGTGACTGAGACCTCGCACGGCTGTCCCCGTAAGAGTGCCTGCCGTGTTGCGATGCGGCCCTGGTACAGCCAGACCCATGCGTCGTCGGAGGCCGCGGGGTCGAGTGCCGGTGAGATGGTGCGGAGTGCGACTGCGACCCATCGGTCTGCCTGTGGGGCCGAGTAGGCGTCGAAGGAAGCTCGGAGTGCCGGCCGTTCCTGTTCTGGGAGCTCTTGTGTCCAGCACTCGCACCAGTAGCCGCGGCGGGTCTCGGTGTTCAGCACGGGTGACCTCCTGGGCACGTGCCGGTGAAGAGCTCCGCCGTGACCGTGTGGCCGCCGTTGCTCTTGTGGACCACCACCCGGTGGGCGATGGCGCTGACCATGCCCAGGCCGCGGCCGTGCTCGGCGTTCTGGTCCTGGTGCTCGGCCTTGGGCGCTGTGCCGGCGCCTCCGCCGTCCGTCACCGATAGGGCGATGACCTGGGCGGAGACTGCCAGCGCCAGATGGAAGCTGCCCGAATCCCGTCCGCTGGCGGTGTGAAGGATCGCGTTCGCGCTGAGCTCGCTTACGATCAGTTCGGCGTCCTCGGCCAGTGGTGAGCCGCGCAGGATGTCGCGGGTCCAGCGGCGGGCCCGGCTGACCTCTTCGGGAAAACCTGGGCAAGTGAGTCCCCAGACCCGGGCTGTACTCGTATACTCGTGCATACAAGTTCCTTCATGCTGGTAGGCCGCCATGCGCAGCGGATTCGGGCTAGACGAGTTTCACGCCATCGTGAGCGCGGATGGCCGGCGGGGAGGCCGTGTCGAGTGCGTCCAGGACGCGGATCGCGTACGCCTCGTCGGCAAGGTCGGACACTTCTTCGCGGGTGGCCCAGCGCAGGGCGCGGGTCTCGTCGCCGGTGGTGGGCACGCCGTCGGCGGCCTCGCAGCGGAAGACCAGCGAGACGATCAGGCCCGTCATGTTCTTGTAAACGCCGCACAGGGTCGCGGGAAGCGCGATCTTGATGCCGGTCTCTTCGAGAACTTCGCGTTGCAGGGCCTCGGGGATGGTTTCCTCACGTTCGAGGACGCCGCCCGGGGGCTCCCACTTGCCGTTGTCTCGGCGCTGGATCAAGAGGGCCCGGTTCTGGGCGTCAACGATCACTCCGGCGACGCTCACGGAGTGCGGACGGTCCATGCTCACGTTCCTCGGCCCTCTCGGCTGGCTAGGCTCTCCACCGTAGCAACAAGACTCGCCCACACGTCTAGATACCTAAAGGAGTACGCATGAGCCCTCTTCCTTCCGGCCTCCTCGGCGACCTCGACCCCACGAGTGATCGTGCGGTCTTCCGCCAGATCGCCGACCAGCTGCGCGAGGCCATCGACCGCGGGCGATTCCACGAGGGCGACAAGCTGCCCTCGGAAGCCGACCTTGTTGAGCATTACGGGGTATCCCGGATGACGGTCCGCAACTCCTTCTCCATCCTCCAGGGGGAAGGACTCGTGCACGCCGAGCACGGCAAAGGCGTCTTCGTCCGACCACGGCCCCCCGTACGACGTCTCGCCTCAGACCGCTTCGCGCGGCGGCACCGGGAGCAGGGCAAGTCCGCCTTCATCGTCGAGGCCGACGCCGCCGGCAGTCACCCCCAGGTCGACAGCCTGGAGGCCAAGGAAGAGAAGGCCAGTCCCGACGTCTCCGCGCGACTCGGCTCTGTTCGGCGTGTGCTGGCCCGTCGGCGGCGGTATCTGTTGGACGGCCGTCCGGTCGAGTTCGCCACCTCCTTCCTGCCGCTCGACATCGCACGCGGCACGCAGATCGCCGAACCCAACCCCGGGCCCGGCGGCATCTACGCCCGCCTGGAAGAACTCGGCCACCGCCTCGACCACTTCGAGGAGGAGATTCGGGCGCGGATGCCCTCGCCAGCCGAGGTGAAGACGCTCCGGCTGGCCTCTGGCGTCCCGGTCATCCACCTCATCCGGACCGCCTTCGACACCGAGGGGCGCGCCGTCGAGGTCTGCGACACGGTCATGGCCGCTGACGCATACGTGCTGTCGTACCAGCTTCCTGCGACCTGATCGTCATGGTTTGCGGTGGTGCGCGGGGGCGATTCCCGGACTCGTACACCCCAACACGCTTACTCGTATAGACGAGTGGGCAAGTTGTGGTGCATAGTGGTCCACGCGTTCCCGGCATCGGGTTCGCAGAGCGCTACATGTATAGACGAGTAGATAGGAGCTTGCGTACCGTCCGCGTTGAGACCTCGGCCGCGACGATCCTGCTGACTGAGGCTCCCGAGCCAAAGGTCCGTGACCGTCAGACGGGCGAGATCGCCAAGGATGCCGTCAGCGGTGAGGCGCTGATGACGATCGGCGTCGTCCACATCGAGGACGGCGAGTCGTCGCTGATCAAGGTCACCGTTCCTGAGAGCGGTGTCTCCGAGGGGCTGGCGCTGGGCGCGCCGGTCTCGCTGCCGGGGCTGGTCGCCCGGCCGTGGGAGTCCGTGTTCAACGGGCAGAAGCGTCACGGCATCGCCTTCCGCGCTGCCGCCGTCACTCCGGCCGCCTTCCCGGCCGCTGCGGGGGCCGCCGCCTGATGACCGACCTGGCGACGCTTCTGGAGGTGGGTGGTCCCCTCGCCGCGCTCGGCGGTGGGGCCGCCTACACCCGGGCCAAGCACCCTGGCGTGTACTGGTCCACCATCGGCCTGCCGATATCCACGACCCGGCTGCTCGGCTCGTACGGCTCGGTCATGGAAGCCTGCGGCCTGACCGTGGCCCCCTCCCGGCTGCGAGTTCTCGCCGTCAAGGCCACCACCAAGTGAGAGGTCCGGCCCGTCCCGCCCCGCCGGGGCATCATCCGGCCCACCTCGACCGGGCTGCGCATCCGGCTCCGGCTCGCCCCGGGACAGGAACCCGCCGACGTCGCCGCCTCCGCCGAACGACTGCGGCACGCCTGGGGCGTACACGCCGTGTACGTCACCACCGTCAAGCCCGGTGTCGTCGAGCTGCGGCTCGTGGGATACGACGTCCTGCGCAAGGTTCGGATGCCGCGCAAGGCGGCGGACGGCTTCCTCAAGGTGCCGGTCGCGCTGCGAGAGGACGCCATGCCCTACGTGCGCGACTACCGCACCATCCCGCACCAACTCACCCTCGGCGCGACCCTGTCCGGCAAGTCCATGTTCCTGCGCCACCTCATCACCGGGCTGGCCCGGCAGCCGGTCGCCCTAGTCGGCATCGACTGCAAGCGCGGGGTGGAGCTGGCGCCGTTCGCACCCCGGCTCTCGGCACTCGCCACCGACCCGGAACAAGCGGCCCAACTGCTGCCCGCGCTCGTCAAGGAAATGGAGGACCGATACGACCTGATCAAGGCCCGGCAGGGCATCGCCCCGGACACCCCGGACGAGGAGATCACCTCCGACATCTGGGGCCTGCCCGAGCACCAACGCCCTACGCCACTGGTGCTGTTTGTCGACGAGGTCGCCGAACTGTTCCTCGTCGCCACCAAGAAGGACGAGGAACGGCGCGACGAGATGGTCACCCAGCTCATCCGGCTCGCCCAACTGGGCCGTGCCGCCGGCATCTACCTGGAGGTGTGCGGGCAGCGCTTCGGCGCCGAACTCGGCAAGGGCGCGACCATGCTCCGCGCCCAGCTCACCGGCCGTGTCTGCCACCGCGTCAACGACGAAGCCTCCGCCAAGATGGCGCTCGGCGACATCGTCCCGGAAGCGGTCATGGCCGCCTGTGCCATCGCCCCCGAACGGCCCGGCCTGGCCGTGGCCGGTGACACCTCCGGCGGCTGGTCCCGCATCCGCACGCCGTACCTCTCCCTCGGCGACGCCGCCGAGACCTGCCGCGACACCGCCCACCTGGTCCCTGACCTGCCCGCGCTCAAGCCCTTCCGCCCGGACGTGCCCGCTCGTCCCGTCGAGGCCCCGGCGCCGCTCGTGAAGCCGCGCCCGGTGACCGACTGACCCACCCCACCCCGGCCGGCGTGACCGCCTCACGCCACGTCCCTAGCCCTGCCATGCCTGAACTCGAAAAGGAGCCGCAGCATGCGCGCCCAACTGGCCCGCGTCGACGCGGTGCTCGTCCAGGCACTCATCGCCGCCTCGCTGTCCTTCGCCTACCTGCACGACATCGCCTCGGCGGCCGGACAGGACGGATGGAAAGCGTGGGCCTACCCGATCAGCGTCGATCTGCTGCTCGTCGCCGCCTGGCGCCGACTGCGCTCGGGTGAGGCCAAAGCATCGGGCTGGTGCTGGTTCGTCATCGCCCTGACCGCATCGCTCGGCGCCAACGTCGCCACCGCCGGACTGCTCGACCTGACCCATGTGCCGGCCTGGCTGCGCATCCTCGTCGCGGGCTGGCCCGCCGTCGCCTTCCTCGGCGGCACCCTCCTCGCCCACACCACCCCCACCCCACCGGACAACAACCTCGACGTCATCGAGGACGACGAGGAGACGCCCGAACCCACCCCCGAGCCACCCGCCCCGCCAGCCATCGAAGCACCGCCCGAGCGCCCCGCCGTATCGGTCCCGGCCGCCCTGGTCGACCACGCCCGCAAGGTCGCCGCCGACCACCACACCCGTACCGGCACACCGATCGACACCCCGACCCTCCGCGCCCGCCTCGGCGTCCCGGCCCTCATGGCCGAAGCCATCGCCGCCCAGCTCTGAAAGGAGACCCACGTGACCGCCAACCGCCGCTTCCGCAGCGTCACCCGTATCGGCCCCGTCCAGGTCGGCACCTCATACGACGGCCGGGGCCGCGAGAAGCACACCGCCGCCTGCACCGCCCCGCGCTGCGGCTTCTCCGCCGACTACGACGGCCGCGCTGCCGCCGAACTGGCCGCCCGCGCCCACCGCTGCCCCGTCCGCTGAAAGGACCCGGAAGACCGTGACCGTCAGCCTCCCGCTCGTGTTCGTCCTCGGCTTCTTCGCCTGGGGAGCGGTCAAGTTCCTCGGCGTCCGCACCTGGATCGTCGTCCTGATGGCCCTCTTCGGCTTCTGGCTCTCCCACACCTTCATGGCCCCCGCCATCGAGTCCGGCACGCGCTCCGGCGTGGACGTCATAAACGGCTCGCATGACTAGACGAGTAGATAAGGAGTCTCCGACCGTGTTCCTGCCCAAGTACCCCGACAGCCCAACCCCGCCGCCCGCGCACACCCACGCCCCGACCGACCCGGCGCCCATACGACGCTCACTCCCGCCGGTCGCGATCGACAAGAACACGGTCGCCGTCGTACTCGTCGGCGGAGTCGTCCTCACCGCGCTCCTGGCCGCCGTCGCCGTGACGGCCATCTCCGTCGCCGTGGCCGCCGTCGTCCTGCGCTCGATGCTCCGCGACCACAACCGGCGCTGAACCCGCCCCCGGCCGCTCGGGGCGGCGGCACACGACGAGCATTCCGCCGCCCCGGCGCCTGTTCCTCCCGACCGAGCCAGCCAAAGGAGAAAGCCATCTTCACCCGCACCACTCCGGCCCCCCTCCCGGAAGTCGCGCACCTGGCCGCGCAGGGCACGCTCCCGGGCATCCTCCGCCAGCTCTCCGGCCTCGGTGGCTGCACCAACCCGATCCGCCTCGACGGCCACCGCACCGAGTACGACGTCGACACCACCACCGGCGAGATCGGCAACGTCCTCCACCACCTCGACTCCACCAGCCTCCCGGCCGGCCAACCCCTCGTCCGCTGCAACAACCGCCGCACCACCCGCTGCTCGGCCTGCGCCGAGGTCTACCGCCGCGACACCTTCCACCTGATCACCGCAGGACTGCGCGGCGGCAAGGGCACCCCGGAACACGTCGCCGCCCACCCGCGCGTGTTCGCCACCTTCACCGCACCGAGCTTCGGCCCGGTCCACAAACCGCCCCTCCAGCGGCCGCCCCTGCCGCTGCGGCACCCACCACGACCAGGACGACGACACGCTCGGCACCCCGCTCAACCCGAACACCTACGACTACGAAGCGGCCGTGCTCTGGAACGCCCACGCGGGCGCCCTCTGGCGACGCTTCTCCACCTATCTCCGCCGAGAGGTCGCCAAGCGGGCGGGCCTCTCCCAACGCCGACTCCGCGACCACGCCCGCGTGTCCTTCGCCAAGATTGCCGAGTACCAGAAGCGCGGCGCCGTCCACTTCCACGCGGTCATACGCCTCGACGGCCCCGGCGGCGGAGACACCCCGCCCCCGCCCTGGGCCACCGCCGAACTCCTCACCGACGCCATCCGCGCCGCCACCGCCAAGGTCCGCGTGGACGGCCCGGTCATCGACGGCCGCACTCACACCTTCACCTTCGGCCGCCAACTCGACGTCCGCACCATCCGATCCGCCGACTTCAACGACGGACAGGAGCTGACCGAACGCGCCGTCGCCGCCTACATCGCCAAGTACGCCACCAAGGGCGCTGAAACCGCGACGGGAACTCTCGACCGCCCCCTGAGGTTTGCCGCCGAACTCGCCCAGCTCGACATCAGTGACCACGCCCGCCGCCTGATCCGAACCGCCTGGGATCTCGGCGCACGCAAGAGCCTCGAACACCTCCGCCTACGCGCCTGGGCGCACATGCTCGGCTTCCGCGGCCACTTCTCCACCAAGTCCCGCCGCTACTCCACCACCCTCGGCGCCCTCCGCGACGCCCGCGCCGAATGGCGCCGCGCCCAAGTAGCTACCGCACAGCCCGAACGCGGCACCGACACCACGTACGTCCTCGCGCACTGGGTCTTCGCCGGCACCGGCCTGTCCTCCGCCGAAACCTGGCTTGCCGCGTCCCTCGAACCCGCCCCCGGAACCGAAGGAGAGCCCACCAAATGACCACGGCCGCGCCCGAACTGCTCACCGTCACTGAGGTCATGACGCGGCTCAAGGTCGGCCGCACGAAGGTGTACGACCTCATCCGTACCCGGCGCCTGGTCTCCATCAAGGTCGACGGCTGCCGCCGTATCCCCGATGACGCCGTACGTGCCTTCATCCAAGGCCAGATGGAAGAGGCGGCCTGATGACGAAGCGTCGTAGTCGCGGTGACGGCGGTCTGCACTGGGACGAGAAGAGACAGCGTTGGATCGCCACGGCCAATCTCGGGTTCGATCCCAGCGGCAAGCGGATCGTGAAGTGGGGGAGTGGCAAGACCAAGATGGAAGCGAAGAACAAGCTCAAGGAGGTGTTGCGGGACCACGAAGACGGTCTCGCCATCGCACCCACCAACTACACGGTCAAAGACGCGGTGACGGACTGGCTCACCTACGGGCTGGCCGGCCTCGACCCCAGAACCGTCGAGACCACAACCCTCCTGAGCGAGGAGCACGTCATCCCGTCGCTCGGCGCTCGCAAGCTCCGCGACCTCAGCGCGGAGGATGTAGACCGCTGGTTGGCCACCAAGTCGAAGACGCTCAGTACGCGCACCCTCCAGGGCCTTCACTCCTGTCTGAACCGCGCGGTCAAGCGGGCCATGGCCCGGGACAAGGTGAAGCGCAACGTCGTGGAACTCTGCTCGGTACCTCAGGGGCAGGCTGGCCGCCCGTCCAAGGCGCTCACCTTCGCCCAGGCCGAGGCCGTTCTCAAAGGGGCCGAGGGAACCTCGATGTACCCGTACATCGTCGTCGCGCTGCTGACCGGTGCCCGCACCGAAGAACTGCGCGCCCTCACCTGGGACCACGTCTTCCTGAAGGGGCGCCCCGACTTCGACCCGCCGCAGCCTCCGCACATCGCAGTGTGGCGCTCGGTTCGGCGCAGCGGAGACACCAAGACCCGGAAGTCCCGGCGCACCCTCGCCCTGCCGGCGCGCTGCGTCGATGCCCTCTGGCAGCAGTTCGAAGATCAGGGATGGGATCGGCTCGCCGCCGGTGACGACTGGGAGGAACACGGGTTCGTCTTCTCCTCCGCCGTCGGCAAGCCGCTCGACGCTGCCAACGTCCGGCGCGCCTTCCGCCAGGCGCTCAAGGGCATCGACGGGATCAACGCCGACGAGTGGACGCCCCGGGAGCTCCGGCACAGCTTCGTGTCGCTGCTCTCCGACCGGGGCGTGCCGCTGGAGGAGATCTCCCGGCTGGTCGGGCACTCGGGTACGGCCGTGACCGAGGAGGTCTACCGGAAGCAGATCCGGCCCGTGATCCAGACTGGAGCCGTCGTCATGGACGGGATCTTCGGATTCGGGACCGATCCGCGGATGCCGTAGGCACTCAGAAAGCGATAGTCACGCAGATAGACACGCAGCAACGCCAGAGGGCCCTTACCGATTCGGTAAGGGCCCTCTGAACTGCTATTTGGCTGTCGGGGTGGCGGGATTTGAACCCACGACCTCTTCGTCCCGAACGAAGCGCGCTGCCAAGCTGCGCTACACCCCGATGTCGTTGCTCCGCTTCCCGGGCCCGTAGGGGCCGGTCGCGGCGACATCGATTACTTTAGCGGACTGGTGGCCTGAGACGAAATCCGGTTTTCGGGGCCCCGGATCTCGGGGCGGAAGCGGTCGGCCGTGACGAGGAGCAGGGCCAGGGCGTAGAAGGCCAGGCCGAAGATCACGGCGTTGCCGAGGACGCCCGCGTAGCCGTGCTGGTCGACGTCGAGGAGCGGGTACGGGTAGCGCGCCGGTGTGCCCGGCGTCATGATCGCGCCGCGGATCAGGGCGAAGCCGAAGTAGGCCAGGGGGTAGATCATCCAGATGCCCGCGTGGCGCAGGCGGAGCTTGCCGGGGCGGGTCAGGAGGAGCCAGTTCAGGAGCGCGCCGATGGGGGTCACCGTGTGCAGGAGCTGGTTCGAGACCTGGCGGGCGCCTGTCATGGCCTCGGCCGCGTCCTCCGTCATCGAGAAGCCGCTCGCGTCGTTCGCCAGGATCACGTGGTAGACGAGGCCCGTGATGCAGATGAAGAGCAGCGCGCCCCCGGTGAGGAGCGGCGGGAGGGGGCGGTCCGCCCGCCACGCCCGGACCGCCGAGACGGCCAGGACCACCGCCAGCAGGACGTTCGACTGGATCGTGAAGTAGCTCAGGACGCGGAGGGCGCTGTCGCTGATCACCAGGTCGATGACGATGCCCGTCGCCGCCGCCAGGGCGAGCAGGGCGCGGAAGGCGGCGGCCACGGGGCGGCGGCGTCGTGGGACCACCGCTTCCGCCGGTACCGAGCGGGCGCTGGAGGCACGGGGATCGATCATCCATCCACCGTAGGACGGCGTACGGGCAGGGGCGAAGGACCGCCCCTGCCCCGGCCGCGCCGCAACGCACCGGATCAGTGGGACGAGCTCCCGTACGGCCCCGCCTCAGCGCCCCTTCCCCGCCGGCGCCGGTACCAGCGTCAGCAGCGACGCCTCCGGCGGGCACGCGAAACGTACCGGGGTGTAGCGGTTCGCGCCGCAGCCCGCCGAGACGTGCAGGTACGACGTCTTGCCGTCCGCCGAGTGCGTGGAGAGGCCCTTCACGCGGTCCGTGTCCAGGTCGCAGTTGGTGACGAGGGCGCCGTAGAAGGGGATGCAGAGCTGGCCGCCGTGCGTGTGACCGGCCAGGATCAGCGGGTAGCCGTCCGCCGTGAAGGCGTCCAGGGCGCGAAGGTACGGCGCGTGGACGACGCCGAGCGAGAAGTCGGGGCCGGGGAGCGGGCCGCCGGCCACCTCCGCGTAGCGGTCGCGCTTGATGTGCGGGTCGTCCAGGCCGGTCAGGCCGATCTCGACGCCCGCCACCTTCAGAACGCCCCGCGTGTTCGTCAGGTTCAGCCAGCCCGCCTCGTCGAAGCCGTCGCGCAGGTCCGTCCACGGGTTGTGGATGGCGTGGACGACGGGCGCGTTGCCGTTCAGGCCGTGCCTGCCGCGCGTCTTGTTGACCAAGTAGCGCGCCGGGTTGAGGAGCTTGGGCCCGTAGTAGTCGTTCGAGCCGAAGACGTACGCGCCCGGGAACTCCATCAGCGGGCCCAGCGCGTCGAGAACCTCCGGCACGCCCTCGGTGTCCGACAGGTTGTCCCCCGTGTTGATCACGAAGTCGGGGCGGAGCCCGGCCAGCGAACGCAGCCACCGCTGCTTCTTGCGCTGCCCGCTGACCATGTGGATGTCCGAGACCTGGAGGACGCGCAGGGGGCGCATGCCCTGCGGCAGAACGGGGACCGTCACCCGTCGCAACCGGAAGGAACGGGCCTCGAACCCCGCCGCGTAGGCGACCCCGGCGGCTCCCACCGCCGCGACACCGGCCGACACCTTCAGAGAGGTCCTCAGGGAAGTCTTCAGAAAGCTCTTCGGAAGAGCTTCGTTTCGCGCGCGCATGGGGCCCATCGTCGCAGACCCGCGGGGCCCCGGAAATCGGCGGGCGCCCCACCCTTCGTACCTGCGACAATCAAGGCATGACCACGCTCAAGTCGAAGCTGCAGGACGACCTCAACGCCGCGATCAGGGAGCGCGATGAGCTGCGCTCCTCGACGCTGCGACTGACCCTCTCCGCCATCACCAACCAGGAGGTCGCGGGCAAGGAGAAGCGCGAGCTCTCCGACGACGAGGTGCAGAAGGTGATCGCCAAGGAGGCGAAGAAGCGCCGCGAGGCCGCCGACGCCTTCGAGAAGGGCGGCCGCGCCGAGTCCGCCGCGCGCGAGCTGGCGGAGGGCGAGGTCCTCGCCGCGTACCTGCCGCAGCCGCTCAGCGACGACGAGCTGGAGCGGATCGTCGCCCAGGCCGTCGAGGAGGCGAAGGCGGCGGGCGCCGAGGGGCCGCGCGCCATGGGCCAGGTCATGAAGATCGCCAACCCGAAGATCGCGGGGCGTGCCGAGGGCGGCCGGGTCGCCGCGACGGTCAAGCGATTGCTGGCGAGCTAGTCCCCCTGGAGCAGCGAAAGGGGCCCCCGAACCCGGGGGCGCCCCTTTCACGTACTCCCTGTACTACCTGTACTTCTTCCTGTACTCCCTACGGCGGTCAGCGGACCTCAGCGGCCCCAGCCACCGCCGTTCCCGTTACCGTTCCCACCGTCTCCGTTGTTTCCGCCGATCCAGCCCGGCGGAATGGAGAACCCGGGCAGCGGGTCGTCGTCACGCCCACCGTTCGCGCCCCCGCCGTTCCCTCCACCGTCGGCGCCACCACCGTTCCCACCGGTGTTCCCGCCGGCGTCACCGCCGCCCCGATTGCCTCCGGGCTTGCCGTCGCTCTGGCCTCCGTCGCGCCCCTTGCCCTTGTCCTTGTCGGCGTTGGGGATGTCGACCATGGTGAACTGCGGGGCGGGGCGGCCCGCCAGCGCGCCGGTCATGGCGCTGCGCCAGATCGGGCCGGGGGTGTCGGCGCCGAAGACCTTCTCGTGGTAGTGGCCGCCGATGTAGATGTTGGTCATCTCGACGTTCTGCTGGGGGCTGCCGACCCACACCGCGCCCGCGAGGTTCGGCGTGTACCCGACGAACCAGGCGTTCTTACGGCCGTCGGTCGTACCGGTCTTGCCCGCGTTGTCCCGGCCGTCCTGGAGACCGGCCTGCTTGCCCGTACCGGAGTCGGTGACGCCACTGAGCAGCGTGTTGATCTTGTCCGCGGTCTCCGTCGACATGGCCCGCGAGCACTTGGTCTTCGGCACGGCGAGCGACTTGCCGTCGGGGCCCTTGACGGAGTTGATGGCGATCGGCGTGCAGTACGTGCCCTCGTTCGCGAACGCGGCGTACGCGGAGGCGATCGTGAGCGGCGACAGACCCGTCGAACCGAGCGTCATCGACGACGGAACCTCGTCGACCTTGGTGCCGTTGCCCTGCACCACGCCCAGCTTGTCGGTCATCTTGACCACCGGGCACATGCCGATGTCGCCGACCATCTGCACGAAGTACGTGTTGATGGACTTCTCCATCGCCTCCTTGAGGCGGTAGGGGCCGACCTCCGACTCGTTCTCGTTCTCGACCTTGTAGTAACGGTCGTTGACCCACGGCTTGCCGCTGCAGCTCTGCACCGTCTTCGGGTACGGCATCGAGTACGGCGCCGGGTACTCCTTGTCGATCGGCGTGCCCTGTTCGAGCGCTGCCGCCGCCAGGAACGGCTTGAACGTCGAACCCGTCGGGAAGCCGTAGCCCGAGCCGTTGTAGGCCGCGTTGACCGAGTAGTTGAGGACCGTCTCGTTCTTGTCGTTGTCGGTGCCGTACGGCTTCGACTGGCCCATGCCGAGGATCTTGCCGGTGCCCGGCTCGACGAGGGTGACCGCCGTCGCGACCTTGTCCGTCTTGTGGACGTTCTCCTTGATGGCCGCCTGCACCGAGGTCTGCGACTGCGGGTCGAGCGTGGTCCGCACCGTGAGGCCGCCGCGGTCCCAGAGCTTGGCGCGGGCCTCCTTCGTCTTGCCGAAGACCGGGTCGCTGAGGAAGATCTCGCGGACGTAGTCGCAGAAGAACGAGGCGCCCTTGACCGCCGTGATGCAGCCGTTCTGCGGCCTGCTGACCTTCAGGCCGAGCGGCGTCTTCTTCGCCCGCTCCGCCTCCTCCCTGGAGATGTCGTGGACCTGCGCCATGCGGTTCAGGACCACGTTGCGCCGCTTGGTGGCCTCGGTCTCGTCGTTGACCGGGTCGTAGCGGCTCGGGGACTGCACGATGCCGGCGAGGAGCGCCGACTCCTGGAGGTTGAGGTCCTTGGCGTGCTTGGAGAAGTAGCGCCGGGCGGCGGCCTCGACCCCGTACGCCTGCTGACCGAAGTAGGTGATGTTCAGATAGTTGGCGAGGATCTTCTTCTTGCCCAGCTCGTCCTCGACCTGGATCGCGTACTTGAGCTCCTTGACCTTGCGGCCGAGGGTCTGCTGGGTGGCCTGGGCGACCTTCGTCGGGTCGTTGCCCGCTTCCTCGATGAAGACGTTCTTCACGTACTGCTGCGTGAGGGTGGAGGCGCCCTGGGAGACGCCGCCGTCGCGCGCGTTGGCGTTGATGGCGCGCAGGATGCCCTTCGCGTCGACGGCCCCGTGCTCGTAGAAGCGCGAGTCCTCGATGGCGACGAGCGCCTTCTGCATGTAGGGCGAGATCTTGTCGAGGGCGACCACGGTGCGGTCGCGGGAGTAGACGGTGGCGATCTTGCCGCCCTGGTTGTCCAGGATCGTGGTGCGCTGACTCAGCGGCGGCGTCTTCAGATTGGCGGGGATCTCGTCGAATCCCTCGACGGATCCCTTGGCGGCAAGGCCGAGCGCGCCCGCGGCGGGCAGTGCGATTCCGGCGAGGACGGCTCCTGCGAGCACGCTGACGCCGAGGAACTTGGCGGCCTGCTGAGTCGGCGACAGTCCGCCGCCGCTACCGGCCGAGCGCTTCTTTCCCATGCGGGGCAGCCTACGTGTCGAATCTCCGGACAGGCGTATATGCCTTGGCCTAAGCTGCACCCAACTGTCACAGGAGTGCGGTCCCGTATCAAGACGTGGGACGGAGCTGAATCGTTCCCGGCGCCGTCTTCGTGACCCTTCGTGGCGTGCGACGCGGCCGGCGGCATGGCTCTCGTAGTCATTTCCGGGCCCTCGGCGGGTCTTGCACGCAGGGCTCACGACCTGTCCGGAATCGCCTTGTGTGTCATTGGCCGTCCCTTGTGGCGCGAGTGAACTGCCCCGTTTTGCCGGGGTTATGACGCATGTCCTTCGGTCACTCCGTCGGGTGATCTGCCGCTTACGCATAGTCCGTTCGGACCATTCAAGATTGGGCCCGAAGGGGGTGTTGCGCTGTGCCCACCTTCCGTAACGTCCTCAACTGGCGGCGGTGAATATGCCGCTGCCGCCGTGGGGGAGCCTCGATTCGGGAGAGGACGGCGCCGGTATGGGCTGGGTAGTCGACTGGAGTGCGCAGGCGGCCTGCCGCACTACCGATCCAGATGAACTGTTCGTTCAAGGAGCGGCGCAGAACCGGGCCAAGGCGGTGTGCACGGGATGCCCCGTGCGGACCGAGTGCCTGGCGGACGCGCTGGACAATCGCGTCGAGTTCGGCGTGTGGGGTGGCATGACGGAGCGGGAGCGCCGCGCACTGCTGCGCAGGCGTCCGACGGTCACCTCGTGGCGTCGGCTCTTGGAGACGGCACGGACGGAGTACGAGCGTGGCGCGGGCCTGCTGCCCGCGGAGTTCGAGGACGAGGAGACGTACGAGCGGTACGCGGCGGTCGGGTAGCCGACCGCGCCGCGGCCGTCGGCGAGCGGCGGATCGTCATTCGGCGTTGGGCCGCCGCCATTGAGCGGTAAACCGGCGTTCAGCG
This sequence comes from Streptomyces sp. NPDC046939, assembly GCF_040644575.1. NCBI lineage: Bacteria > Bacillati > Actinomycetota > Actinomycetes > Kitasatosporales > Streptomycetaceae > Streptomyces > Streptomyces sp. NPDC046939. The sequence continues at coordinate 141,552 of NZ_JBEYWV010000009.1, read as the reverse complement.
GTAGGCCGCGATTTAGGGGTTACCTGGCTTTGAGTGGCGAACCGTCAGTCAGCGGTGTGCCGGTAACGAGTGGTTGACCGTCATCCAGCGTTGGCCGTCGCCGAGCGGTAGGCCGCCATCGTGGGCGCGGCAGACCGTCGTTCAGCGTAAGCCGCCATCGAGCGGTTGACCGACATCGAGCGGCAGACCGTCGTTCGGGGACAGGCCGCCGAGCGGTAGATCGTCACTGATCGGTAGGCCGTCATGCAGCGGTAGGTCACCACCGAGCGGTAGACCGCCATCGAGCGGCAGAGCGTCATCCGGCGTTAGGCCGCCGCCGAGCAGTAGACCGTCACTGATCGGTAGACCGTCATGCAGCGGTAAGCCACCACCAAGCGGTAGACCGTCACCGAGCGGCTGAGCGTCATCCGGCGGTAGACCGCCACCGAGCGGTAGACCGTCATCCGGCGTTAGGCCGCCGCCGAGCGGCCAGACCGACACTGATCGGTGGGCCGTCATGCAGCGGTAAGCCACTATCAAGCGGTTGACCGCCACCGAGCGGCGCACCGTCATTCGGCGTTAGGCCGCCATCGAGCAGTAGACCGTCGCCGAGCAGTACACCGTCACCGACCGGTTGGCCGCCACCAAGCAGCGGACCGGCACCAAGCAGCAGGCCGCCGCCAAGCAGCAGACCGCCGCCGAGCACCGCGTACGGCTCACGCAGCTTCGGGCGGAGGCTCGCCGGTTGCGAGGCGTTCGCCGATGGCTCTGAGGCCCGCCAGGTCGTGGACGTCACCGGGGAGCGCCGCGACTTCGGTCACGGCGACCTCGGGGTGCAGTGCGGTGAAGCGGTCACGCGTGCGCTGTTCACGCGCGACCACCTGCATCCGCTCGGCGTGCAGGCGCAGCAGGCCAGCGGTCAGTCGGTGGGCGTCGGGTCGCCCTGCGGTGGGGTCGGATGGGGCGTCCGCTGCGGCGGGGGAGCCTGGCGCGGAAGTAGTACGACGGTCTTCTTTCCCTCCCGGTTGATCCACAATGCGGGCCGCAGCAAGATTTTCGACGTGGGCCTCGTCGAGGTACTCCGCGGCGGCCAGGGCGCGCTCGGCGGAGAGCGCGTCGGCGCCGCTGCCGTGCACCCGGTTCAGCACGAGACCGGCGAGCGGCATCCGCTCCGCGGCCAGGCGCTCCACGAAGTAGGCGGCCTCACGCAGCGCGTCCCGCTCGGGCGCGGCGACGACGAGGAACGCGGTGCCGGGCGCCTGGAGCAGCTTGTACGTGGCGTCCGCGCGGGTGCGGAACCCGCCGAACATGGTGTCCATCGCGGCGACGAACGTCTGGACGTCCCGCAGCAGTTGCCCGCCGAGCAGCTTGCCGAGGGCGCCGGTCATCATCGACATCCCGGCGTTCAGGAACTTCATGCCCGCGCGCCCGCCGACCTTCGCGGGCGCCATCAGGACGCGGATCAGCTTGCCGTCGAGGAACGAGCCGAGCCGCTTGGGCGCGTCCAGGAAGTCGAGCGCGGAGCGCGACGGGGGAGTGTCGACCACGATCAGGTCCCACTCGTCGCGGGAGCGCAACTGCCCCAGCTTCTCCATCGCCATGTACTCCTGCGTGCCCGCGAAGCCCGCCGAGAGCGACTGGTAGAAGGGGTTGGAGAGGATGGCGCGCGCCCGCTCCTCGTCCGCGTGCGCCTCGACGATCTCGTCGAAGGTGCGCTTCATGTCGAGCATCATGGCGTGCAGTTCGCCGCCGGCCGCGTCGTCGATGTCCTTGACGCGGCGCGGTGTGTTGTCGAGCGAGTCGATGCCCATGGACTGGGCGAGCCGGCGGGCCGGGTCGATGGTGAGCACGACGACCTTGCGGCCGCGTTCGGCGGCGCGCAGGCCGAGGGCGGCCGCGGTCGTGGTCTTGCCGACGCCGCCGCTGCCGCAGCACACCACGATCCTGGTGGCCTTGTCGTCGAGCAGCGGGTCGATGGCGAGCGTGCCCTCAGGATCCAGCGTCATCGAAGCGGTCCCCCCATGCCCGTCCTCATGCCCGTCCCCTTTCCGGTCGCCTCGGTGTCGTCGCCGACGCCCTGTGCGCGCAGGTCCTTGGCGAGCGTGTACAGGCCCGCCACGTCGAGGCCCTCGGTGAGCAGCGGCAGTTCGTGCAGCGGCAGCCCGGCCTCGGTGAGCAGTTCGCGCTGGGTGTTCTCCAGCGCGTACCGCTCCGCGTACTCCCCCGCCTGGTCGAGCAGTGGTCCTACGAGCTTGTCGGCGCCGCCGAGACCGGCCGCGGCCAGGGCCTCGGTGACCTCGGGGCGCACCGACGGGTCACGGGTGAGTGCGAGGGCGGGTTCCCCGAGAAGCGCGGGACGCACCATGTTGACCATGATCCTTCCCACCGGGAGGCGTGCGGCGCGCAGTTCGCCGACCCCGTCGAGGGTCTCCTGCACCGGCATCTCCTCCAGGAGGGTCACCAGGTGGACGGCGGTCTCGCGGGACTTGAGGACCCGCATGACCGCCTGTGCCTGGTTGTGTATCGGGCCTATCTTGGCGAGCCCGGCGACCTCGTCGTTCACGTTGAGGAAGCGGGTGATGCGGCCCGTCGGGGGCGCGTCCATGACCACGTGGTCGTAGGCGTAGCGGCCCTGCTTGTCCTTGCGGCGCACCGCCTCGCACGCCTTGCCGGTCAGGAGTACGTCCCTGAGGCCGGGGGCGATGGTGGTGGCGAAGTCGATCGCGCCGAGCTTCTTCAGGGCGCGGCCCGCGCCGCCGAGCTTGTAGAACATCTGGAGGTAGTCGAGCAGCGCCAGTTCGGGGTCGATGGCGAGCGCGTACACCTCCCCGCCGCCGGGGGCGACGGCGATCTTGCGCTCCTCGTAGGGGAGCGCCTGTGTCTCGAAGAGCTGTGCGATGCCTTGCCTGCCCTCCACCTCCACGAGGAGAGTGCGCTTGCCCTCGGTCGCGAGGGCGAGCGCGAGTGCGGCGGCGACCGTGGTCTTTCCGGTACCGCCCTTGCCGCTGACGACCTGGAGCCTGCTCACGTATTCGAGCCTAACCAGAGAGTGCCGCGATCACGCAGGAGCCTGGGGAACAGGGCGACGTGCTTCGGCCGATACAGTCGCCCTCATGGCTAAGAAGTGGGAATACGCGACCGTGCCGCTCCTCGTGCACGCGACGAAGCAGATCCTCGACACCTGGGGCGAGGACGGCTGGGAACTGGTGCAGGTCGTGCCGGGCCCGAACAACCCGGAGCAGCTCGTGGCGTACCTGAAGCGGGAGAAGGCGGCGTGAGCGCCGTCGAGGACAAGCTGGCGTCGCTGGGCCTGACGCTGCCGCCCGTGGTTCCGCCGGTCGCGGCGTACCAGCCGGCCGTGCAGTCCGGGGTCTACGTGTTCACGGCCGGGCAACTGCCCATGGTCGACGGCAAGCTGCCGCTGACCGGCAAGGTCGGCGACGAGGTCACCCCGGACCAGGCGAAGGAACTGGCCCGCACCTGCGCGCTGAACGCGCTGGCCGCGGTGAAGTCCGTCGCCGGTGATCTGGACCGCATCGCGCGCGTGGTGAAGGTCGTCGGGTTCGTCGCCTCCGCCACCGACTTCACCGGGCAGCCCGGCGTCGTCAACGGCGCCAGCGAACTGCTCGGCGAGGTCCTGGGCGACAAGGGCGTACACGCGCGCAGCGCCGTCGGCGTGGCCGTACTGCCGCTGGACGCGCCGGTCGAGGTGGAGATCCAGGTAGAACTCACGGAGGCGTGACCGCCGGGGTCCCGGTGAGCCGGGCTCGGCTGGGCGGGGCTCTGGTGGGCTGCGTTCCCGTGGACGCCGTTCCCGTGGACGGGGCTCCGGTGGCCGGGCCTCCGATGGGCGGCGTTCCCGTGAACGGGTGTTCGACGGGGGCGGCGGGTGGGCTCTCGAACATCTGCGCTTCACCGGATAGCCTCCGGCCATGGCAAACGGGCAGTGGTACCCCCCTGAGTGGCCGGATCGCATCCGCGCCCTCGCCGCAGGCACACTGGTGCCGGCGGAGCCAAGGCGCGCCGCGACCGTGCTGCTCCTGCGGGACGCCGCTGACGGTGCCGCCGGTGTCGAGGTGCACATGCTGCGCCGCCGTACGTCCATGGCGTTCGCCGCCGGGGCGTACGCCTACCCCGGCGGCGGCGTCGACCCCCGCGACGACGACCGCCAGGTCCGCTGGGCCGGTCCCGAGCGCCGGGAGTGGGCCGCGCGCCTCGGCGTGCCGGAGAGGGAGGCCCAGGCGATCGTCTGCGCCGCCGTGCGGGAGACGTTCGAGGAGGCGGGCGTGCTGCTCGCCGGGGAGAGCCCGGACACCGTCGTCGCCGACACGACGGGGGCCGACTGGGCCGCCGACCGGCAGGCGCTGATCGCCCGTGACCTGTCCTTCGCCGAGTTCCTGCGGCGCCGCGGGCTCGTGCTCCGCTCCGATCTGCTCGGGGCGTGGGCGCGCTGGATCACCCCGGAGTTCGAGCCGCGCCGCTACGACACCTGGTTCTTCGTCGCCGCGCTGCCCGAGGGCCAGCGCACCAGCGACGACTCCTCCGAGGCCGACCGCACCGTGTGGATCCGCCCGGAGCGGGCCCTTGAGGCGTACGACCGAGCCGAGTTGTCGATGATGCCGCCGACGGTCGCGACCCTGCGCACTCTTGCGACGTACGCGCGCGTGGAGAGCGCCCTCGCCGGTTCCACGGACCACGACCTGACGCCCGTACTGGCGCGGGCGCGCATGGAGGGCGAGGAGCTGGTGCTGTCCTGGCCGGGGCACGAGGAGTTCACCAAGCACATCCCGACCGCAGCCCCGAACCCGGATGCTCCGGCCACTCCGACCGCTCCGAGCAGGGGAACAAACCGATGACCGAAGCCGCCGCCCTGCCCGGGCAGCCGCGCGGCGGGGTGCTCTCCGGCCCCGCCACGGCCCGCGCGATCAACGTCCTGGCGCCCAACGCCTCCGCCATGACGCTCGACGGCACCAACACCTGGATCGTCACCGAGCCCGACAGCGACCTCGCCGTCGTCATCGACCCGGGCCCCCTGGACGACGCGCACCTGCGGCACGTCATCGACACGGCCGACAAGGCGGGCAAGCGCATAGCACTCACGCTGCTGACGCACGGGCACCCGGACCACGCCGAGGGCGCGGGCCGGTTCGCCGAGCTGACCGGCACCAAGGTGCGCGCCCTCGATCCGGCGCTCCGCCTGGGCGACGAGGGGCTCGCCGCCGGGGACGTCGTGACGACCGGCGGCCTGGAGCTGCGCGTCGTGCCGACCCCCGGGCACACCGCGGACTCGCTCTGCTTCCATCTCCCCGCCGACCAGGCCGTCCTGACCGGCGACACGATCCTCGGGCGCGGCACCACCGTGGTCGCCCACCCGGACGGCCGCCTCGGCGACTACCTCGACTCGCTGCGCCGCCTGCGCTCCCTGACGGTGGACGACGGCGTGCACACGGTGCTGCCGGGCCACGGCCCCGTCCTGGAGGACGCGCAGGGCGCGGTGGAGTTCTACCTCGCGCACCGCGCCCACCGCCTCGCCCAGGTGGAGACGGCGGTCGAGAACGGCCATGTGACGGCGTCCGACGTCGTGGCCCACGTCTACGCCGACGTGGACCGCTCGCTGTGGCCGGCGGCCGAGCTGTCTGTCCTGGCGCAGCTGGAGTACCTGCGCGACCACGGGCTGATCCAGCACCCGTAGCGGGCTCCGTAGCGGGCCCCTACAGGCCGTCCTCGCGGGGCGCCAGCGGCCAGGTGATGCCCATCGCCGCGAGGCGCCGCGGGTCGGCGATGATGTCGACGCCGCTGACCTTGCCGTCCCGGAACGACAGCGCGAGGACCGAGACGACCTTGCCGCGCGGCGCCTGCACGATGCCGACGCCGTCGCCCACGTACGCGGCGGACGCCGTGTCGACCATCCGGCCGAAGTACGTCGCCTGCCCGGCCACCTCCAGGGCGCCCCGCACCAGTTTGGACGCCGTCCCTGGGCCCGCGTCGACGCGCAGCAGCACGTCCGGGTCGAGGAGTGCGAGCAGCGCCTCGAAGTCCCCCGCGCGCGTGGCGGCGAGCCAGGCGTCGACGACCTCGCGCTGGCGGGCCAGATCGGTCGCCGTCGGCGCGGTCGCGCCCTGCACACGGCGCCGGGCGCGGCTCGCGAGCTGCCGGGTCGCCGCAGGCGTGCGCTCGACGATGGGCGCGAGTTCGTCGAAGGGCACCGCGAACATGTCGTGCAGGACGAACGCGAGCCGTTCGGCGGGCGCCAGCGTGTCGAGCACGACGAGCAGCGCGAGCCCGACGGAGTCCGCGAGCTCGGCCTCCTGGCCCGGGTCCGCGGGCCGTACGACGACATCGGGGACGTGCGTCTCGGCCGTTCCCGCGTCCAGGGGATCCTCGCGGCGGGACGCGCGCGTGCGCAGCATGTCCAGGCAGATCCGACCGACGACGGTGGTCAGCCAGCCGCTGAGGTTCGCCACGTCCGCCGTGTCCGCGCGTTGCAGCCGCAGCCAGCTCTCCTGGACCGCGTCCTCGGCCTCGCTGAGCGAACCGAGCATCCGGTACGCGACGGACCGCAGCCGCCCGCGCTCGGCCTCGAACCGGGTCGCCAGGTCGAGCGCCGACGGGGGCTGGGTCTCGGACTGCGTCATGCCAGGGTCCCCTCCGGGGATGGTCGAGTGCCGGTGCGCGTCGTACGGGCCCGCTACGGGGACGGGTCCCGCCACGACATGGTGGCGGGACCCGTCCCCGTAGCGGTGCGGAGCCTTGCTCAGCGCGAACGCTTGGCCAGGCGCTCCACGTCGAGCAGGATCACGGCGCGGGCCTCCAGGCGGAGCCAGCCGCGGCCCGCGAAGTCGGCGAGCGCCTTGTTGACCGTCTCGCGGGAGGCGCCGACCAGCTGGGCCAGCTCTTCCTGCGTGAGGTCGTGCACGACGTGGATGCCCTCCTCGGACTGCACGCCGAAGCGGCGCGACAGGTCGAGCAGCGCGCGGGCCACGCGGCCCGGCACGTCGGAGAAGACCAGGTCGGACATCTGGTCGTTGGTCTTGCGCAGCCGCCGGGCGACGGCGCGCAGCAGGGCGGCGGCCACCTCCGGGCGCGCGTTCAGCCAGGGCTGGAGGTCGCCGTGGCCGAGGCCGAGCAGCTTGACCTCGGTCAGCGCGCTGGCGGTCGCGGTGCGCGGGCCGGGGTCGAACAGCGACAGCTCGCCGATCAGCTCACCCGGGCCGAGCACGGCCAGCATGTTCTCGCGGCCGTCGGGGGATGTGCGGTGGAGCTTCACCTTGCCTTCGGTGACCACGTAGAGGCGGTCGCCGGGGTCGCCCTCGTGAAACAGGGCATCGCCGCGCGCGAGGGTCACCTCACTCATGGAGGCGCGGAGCTCCGCGGCCTGCTCGTCATCGAGCGCCGCGAAGAGCGGGGCGCGCCGCAGAACGTCGTCCACGAGTTTCTCTCCTATGTCGCCTGCACTGTGGGGACGGGTGTTTCCCGCCGCCCATTTTGCCGGACGGTCCAAACAGTGTGATCAGTCACTCAGACACAAGTCTGCCGCACCTGCGTCACAACCCGACGGGGAGGGGGCCAATCGGGGGCCGACCCGCCCGCGTCGGGGCGGATGTCCGTGCCGGGCTTTAGGCTGGCCGAGTATCCAAAAAGCCGGGGACGACGCAGGCGGAGGGGGCTGTAAGGGTGACGGCCGACCGGGATTCCGCTCTGGGCGAACAGTGCGGGCACACCGCCCACACGGCCCTGCCCGTACCGGCTGGAGCGACACCGTCCGGATCAGTACCGTCCGTGCAGGGAAAGGCCGCATAGCTCATGCCCGCGAAGAAGCGATCCGCCGCGACGACCAGTGCGAGTACGGGTACGGGGACGGGCGCCGCCAAGCCCGAGTCGCGCACGGCGCTGGTCCGCCGGGCGCGCAAGATCAACCGGATCCTCGCGGAGACGTACCCGTACGCGCACCCGGAGCTGGACTTCGAGAACCCCTTCCAGCTGCTGCTCGCCACGGTGATGTCCGCGCAGACGACGGACCTGCGGGTCAACCAGACGACCCCGGCGCTGTTCGCCAAGTACCCGACCCCCGCGGACCTCGCGGCGGCCAACCCCGAGGAGGTCGAGGAGCTGATCCGGCCGACCGGCTTCTTCCGCGCCAAGACGAGGTCGATCATGGGGCTGGCCAAGGCGCTGGAGGAGGACTTCGGCGGCGAGGTGCCGGGCCGGCTCGAAGACCTGGTCAAGCTGCCCGGGGTCGGCCGCAAGACGGCGTTCGTCGTGCTCGGCAATGCGTTCGGGCGCCCCGGCATCACCGTCGACACGCACTTCGGCCGGCTCGTGCGGCGCTGGAAGTGGACCGAGGAGACCGACCCCGACAAGGTCGAGAAGGCGGTCGGGGAGCTCTTCCCGAAGAGCGAGTGGACCATGCTGAGCCACCACGTGATCTTCCACGGCCGCCGCATCTGCCACGCCCGCAAACCCGCCTGCGGCGCCTGCCCGGTCGCCCCGCTCTGCCCCGCCTACGGCGAGGGCGAGACGGACCCGGAGAAGGCGCAGAAGCTCCTCAAGTACGAGAAGGGCGGCTTCCCCGGCCAGCGCCTCAATCCCCCGCAGTCCTACCTCGACGCGGGCGGCCGGCCCGCCCCGCCGCTGGGCGGCACCCCGGGTGACACGACCGGGTGACACACCGCCGGGCCGGAACGAATCGGGGACGGCCAGGCGTTGGGCGAGGGACGACGGGTACGGGGGCGGCGAGATGAAGCACGTGAGCGAGATCCAGGGTGCGAGTGGTGTGACCGGAGCGGCCGATGAGGCGGCAGAGTCCGGTGGCACGGCCCCGGGCGGCGGCGCAACCCCCGGCGGCGGCACCCCACATGACCCCTCCGCGCCACATGTCCCGTCGGCCCCACACGTCCCGCAGACCCCGCAGGCCCCGTCCCCGTACGTCCCGGACGTCAGCCTGCGCACGGACGGCCTGCCCGACTGGCTCACCCCCGTCGCCGAGGCCGCGCGCACCGTGCGCGGCGAACAGCTCAGCCGCTTCCTGCCCCCGGCGGACGGCGCGGGGCGGCAGTCCGCGGTCCTCATCCTGTTCGGCGAGGGCGCGCGCGGCCCCGAGCTGCTGCTGATGGAGCGCGCGGGATCGCTCAGATCCCACGCGGGGCAGCCGTCCTTCCCCGGCGGCGCCCTCGATCCCGAGGACGGGGACCCGCGCGCCGAGGGCCCGCTGCGCGCCGCCCTGCGCGAGGCGTGGGAGGAGACGGGGCTGGACCCGAGCGGCGTGCAGCTCTTCGGCGTGCTGCCACGGCTCTACATCCCGGTCAGCGGCTTCGTGGTGAGCCCGGTCCTCGGCTGGTGGCGGGAGCCGACGCCGGTCACGGCGGTCGACCCGGCGGAGACGGCCCGCGTCTTCACGGTCCCGGTGGCGGATCTCACGGACCCGGAGAACCGGGTGACGACGATGCATCCCAGCGGCCACAGAGGCCCGGCGTTCCTGGTGGAATCCGCCCTCGTATGGGGATTCACGGCCGGTGTGATCGACCGGATTCTGCACTTCGCGGGGTGGGAGCGCCCCTGGGACCGGAAGAAGACGGTGCCACTCGACTGGCGCACATGACAGGGTGGCCCCCGTGCCGTCCCGGGGACCGCCCCCGGCACCCCGGCGCGGAGGTGGACCCCCTGATGACGACCGCGAGGACATCCGCGATGCGAGGCGAGGCAGGAATTCGGTGAACGTGCTGGACATCCTGCTGCTCGCGGCCGCCGTCTGGTTCGCCATCGTGGGCTACCGGCAGGGCTTCGTCGTCGGCATCCTGTCGGTGATCGGCTTCCTCGGCGGTGGCCTCGTGGCGGTCTACGCGCTGCCCGCCGTCTGGGGCGCCGCGACCAGTGACGCCCAGGTGACGACCACCGCGGCCGTCGTGGCCGTGGTCGTCGTGATCGTCTGTGCCTCCATCGGCCAGGCGTTTACCACGCACCTGGGCAACAAGCTGCGCCGCTACATCACCTGGTCCCCGGCGCGGGCGCTCGACGCGACGGGTGGCGCCCTCGTCAACGTGGCGGCGATGCTCCTGGTCGCCTGGCTGATAGGTTCCGCGCTCGCCGGCACCGCCCTGCCCACCCTCGGTACGGAGGTCCGCAGCTCGAAGGTGCTGCTCGGGGTCGCGCGGGTGCTGCCCGCGCAGGCGGACACCTGGTTCGCCGACTTCTCCTCCACGCTCGCGCAGAACGGGTTCCCGCAGGTCTTCAGCCCGTTCGCCAACGAGCCGATCGCCGAGGTCCAGCCGCCCGACCCCGCGCTCGCCCGCAGCGCAGCCGCGCGCACCGCCAAGCGTTCGATCGTCAAGGTCGTGGGGCAGGCGCCCAGTTGCGGCAAGGTCGTCGAGGGCACCGGCTTCGTCTTCTCCGACCGCCGCGTGATGACCAACGCGCACGTGGTCGGCGGCGTCGAGGAGCCCACCGTGCAGATCGGCGGCGAGGGCGTCAAGTACGACGCGAAGGTCGTCCTCTACGACTGGAAGCGCGACATCGCGGTCCTGGACGTGCCGCAGCTCAAGGCGCCCCCGCTGCGCTTCACGGCGACGGACGCGCAGCGCGGCGGCGGCGCGATCGTCGCGGGCTTCCCGGAGAACGGCGCGTACGACGTGCGCCCCGCGCGCGTGCGCGGCCGCATCACCGCCGACGGCCCGGACATCTACCACCGGGGCAAGGTGCAGCGCGACGTGTACTCGCTGTACGCGACGGTCCGTCAGGGCAACTCCGGCGGACCGCTGCTGACCCCGGACGGCCAGGTGTACGGCGTGGTCTTCGCCAAGTCCCTGGACAACGCGGAGACGGGCTACGCGCTGACCGGCGACGAGATCCGCAGCGACATCGACCGGGGCCGCACGGCGGTCCAGCAGGTCGACACGGACGCCTGCGCGCTCTGAGGCACCCCGGAGGCACCCCGGGGAGCTTCGCGGAGTGGGAAAAGGTGTCAGCCGCGCCCGCTGTGGCGCAGCCGGGCCGACACCCACCGGGCCCGGCGCCGCAGGATGCGCGAGATGCCCAGATGGGGATCGTGCACCGCGTGTCCTTGCGGCGCGCCCCTCTGGGGAGAGCCCAGCGTCATCGCTGGGCGGCGATTGCGTGCTGCGTCACTGTAGTCGTGCGTCCAGCCCATACCCCGACGTCTGCCCGGGCCCCATGGTCGGTAACCACCCCCACGGCCCCCAAATTGGCCTATGCGGCAGGCAATTGGCTGTTCGTAGGACACGTGTTCCCGTCCGGACGCCGGACGCTCACCCCCGGCTCACCGATCCGGCTCGGGATCCTTCAGCCAGCTCACCAGTTCCTTGGAGAACGCGGCCGGGTCCTCCTCGTGCGGGAAGTGGCCGAGACCGTCGAACAGGCGCCAGCGGTAGGGCGCCTCGACGTACTCGCCGGAGCCCGCGGCGCTGCGCGTGCGCATGACCGGGTCGAGCGAGCCGTGCAGATGCAGCGTCGGCACGCGGACGGGCCGCTTCATGCGCCGGTTGAACTGGATGCCGTCCGGCCGGGCCAGGGAGCGCACCATCCACCGGTACGGCTCGATCGAGCAGTGCGCCGTCGAGGGGATGCACATGGCGCGCCGGTACGTCTCGACGGTCTCGTCGTCGGGCTGGCGCGGCCCGGACCAGTCCCGGACGAGCCGGCCGACCAGGGCCGCGTCGTCCGCCACGAGCTGACGCTCCGGCAGCCAGGGCCGCTGGAAGCCCCAGACGTACGATCCGGCGGTGGTCTGCTTGAGGTCCGAGAGCATCGCCGAGCGCCAGCGGCGTGGATGCGGCATCGAGGACACCGCGAGCCGCCGCACCAGCTTCGGCCGCATCACGGCCGCCGTCCACGCGAGGTAGCCGCCGAGGTCGTGGCCGACGAGCGCCGCGTCCGGCTCGCCGAGCGAGCGCACCACTCCGGTGATGTCGAGGGCGAGGTTGGCCGGGTCGTAGCCGCGCGGCGTGCGGTCGCTGCCGCCCACGCCCCGCAGGTCCATCGCGACGGCCCGGAACCCCGCCTCGGCGAGCGCCACGAGCTGGTGCCGCCACGTCCACCAGAACTGCGGGAAGCCGTGCAGCAGCAGCACCAGCGGCCCGTCGCCCGTCTCCGCGATGTGGAAGCGCGCGCCGTTGGCCGCGACGTCCCGGTGGATCACCTCTTTGGCACCGGGTACGTCGAGCCGTACGACAGAGGAAGGCGGTTGGGCCGAAGGAGTGGCGGGGTCCGTCATGAAGACGAGCGTGCCACAGCCTCGATGGCCTCGGGGACACGGTCTCCGGCCGTCACCGGGCGGGGGTGCGGCTTGGCGTTCTGCAGGACGCCGGCGGTCTCCTTGACGGAGGCGGCGACCTTCTGCGGCCCCTTGCCCTTCTTGGCCTTCTTGGCGAAGGCCACGCCGATCAGGCCGACCAGACCGGCGACGAGCAGGCTGGCGGCGAAGGAGAGCAGGAAGCACCAGGCGAGGTTCCAGCCGCCGTTGCCGTTGTGCCCGCCGGTCCAGGCGTTGATGCCGTAGGCGAGGGCGAAGCTCAGCATCGGCAGTGAGAAGAGCGCGATCGTCAGCGCCGCCGTGAAGGCGCCGCCGCTCACCGCTCCCTTCTTCACGTCCTGCTTGAGCTGGACCTTCGCAAGGGCGATCTCGTCGTGCACCAGTGCGGACATCTCGGCCGTCGCCGAGGCGAACAACTGGCCGATGCTGCGCTCGGCGCCGACCGCGCCGACCGTGCTGCCGTCGGGTGCGCTCATCGCGTTCTCCCTGTTCTCCTGGAGGAGCCTGTGGCTCTGTCGGTTGTGCGGACTTGCTGTCAGATCATGCCGGACGCTCGCCCTCGCCGCCTTCCCCGCCCGTCGCTTCGGCAAGCCGCCGGTGTTCCGCCGCCTTCTTCTCGTGCAGCGCGGCCATCCGCAGGTGGTACGCCGGGTCGCCCTCCTCGTAGATGTCGGGGACCCCGTCGAGGTCCTCGTCGCGCTCCTCCGCCTCCCACAGGGCGCGGTACTTGGCGTTGCGGACGCGCAGGAGTACGCCGCTGAGCACGGCCGCGATCAACGAGCCGATGAGCACGGCGGCCTTGACCTCGTCGGTGAGCACGGGGTCGGAGGTGAAGGCCAGTTCGCCGATGAGGAGCGAGACGGTGAAGCCGATGCCGGCGAGCGCGGAGATCGCGAAGAGGTCCGGCCAGGTCAGCTCATCGGAGAGCGAGGCCCTGGTGAACCGGGCAGTCAGCCACGTACCGCCGAAGACGCCGAGGGTCTTGCCGACGACGAGACCGAGGACGACGCCGAGCGTCTCGGGCCGTGCGAAGACATCGCCGAGCGCGCCGCCCGACACCGCGACGCCCGCGCTGAACAGGGCGAACAGCGGAACCGCGAGGCCGGTGGAGAGCGGGCGCACGAGGTGTTCGATGTGCTCGCCGGGGGAGCGTTCCTCGCCGTCGCGGCGCGTGCAGTGCAGCATCAGGCCCATGGCGACGCCCGCGACGGTCGCGTGGACGCCGCTGTTGTACATCAGGCCCCAGATGGCGAGCGCGAGCGGCACGTACACGTACCAGCCGCGTACGCCCGTCCGCAGGAGCACCCAGAACAGGACGAGGCCGGCGAAGGCGCCCGCGAGCGCGGCGAAGTTCAGATCACTGGTGAAGAAGATCGCGATGATCAGGATGGCAAGCAGGTCGTCGACGACGGCGAGGGTGAGCAGGAAGGCGCGCAGGGCGCCCGGCAACGATGTGCCGATGACGGCGAGGACGGCGAGCGCGAACGCGATGTCGGTCGCGGTCGGTACGGCCCAGCCGTCCGTGGAGCCACCGCCGAGGACGTTGACCAGGGTGTAGACGAGCGCGGGCGCCGCCATGCCGCAGACGGCGGCGACGACCGGGAGCGCGGCGGCCCGGGGATCGCGCAGATCGCCCGCGACGAGCTCGCGCTTGAGTTCGATGCCCGCGACGAAAAAGAAGATCGCGAGGAGACCGTCGGCGGCCCAGTGTTCGAGGGAGAGGTGCAGGCCGAGCGTGCCGGGACCGAGGTGCAGGTCGCGCACGGTCTCGTAGCTGTGGGCGAGGCCGGGGACGTTCGCCCAGACGAGGGCCGCGACGGCGGCGACGAGCAGCAGGATCCCGCCCACCGTCTCGGCGCGCAGGGCGTCGGCCAGGAAGTTCCGCTCGGGCAGGGACAGATGTCCGAATGCTGTGCGGTCGCTTTTGCGGGGGGCGCTCACGCGGGGAACCTCCGGTCGGGTACGGCTCATTGCTCTGCCGACCAGACTTCCCGGCGCACCCTGTGAATTCCTGACGCGTTCTTGACGCGTCGTTCACCCTACCGGGTGCACGGGCAGCATGGCGGGTGATCATTGCCGTACGCATCCTCACCTTACGCACAAAGCGGGCATCCGGCGCGTTCGCCGAATGCCCGCTTTGTGTGGTGCGGTGCCGGATCAGTCCTCGCTGGGTGCCGCCGGCAGCTTGTCCTGGATCAGGGCCATGACGGAGGAGTCGGCGAGCGTGGTGACGTCACCCACCGCCCGGTTCTCCGCCACGTCGCGCAGGAGGCGGCGCATGATCTTGCCGGAGCGCGTCTTGGGCAGCTCGGCGACCGGCAGGACCCGCTTGGGCTTGGCGATCGGGCCGAGCGTGGCGCCCACGTGGTTGCGCAGGTCGGCGACGAGCTTCTCGTCCTCCGCGTCGGCGCTGCCGCGCAGGATGACGAAGGCGACGATCGCCTGGCCGGTCGTGGCGTCGGCGGCGCCGACGACGGCGGCCTCCGCGACGGCCGGGTGCGAGACGAGCGCCGACTCCACCTCGGTGGTCGAGATGTTGTGGCCGGAGACGAGCATGACGTCGTCGACGCGGCCGAGCAGCCAGACGTCACCGTCCTCGTCCTTCTTCGCGCCGTCACCGGCGAAGTACCGGCCCTCGAAGCGGGACCAGTAGGTGTCGATGAACCGCTGGTCGTCGCCCCAGATGGTGCGGAGCATCGACGGCCACGGCTCGGTCAGGACCAGGTAGCCACCGCCGCCGTTCTCCACCTCGTTCGCCTCGTCGTCGACGACGGTCGCGGAGATGCCCGGCAGCGCGCGCTGGGCGGAGCCCGGCTTGGTCTCGGTGACGCCGGGCAGCGGCGAGATCATGATCGCGCCGGTCTCGGTCTGCCACCAGGTGTCCACGATCGGGCACTTGTCACGGCCGATGTTCTTGCGGTACCAGACCCATGCCTCGGGGTTGATCGGCTCGCCCACGGAGCCCAGCACGCGCAGGCTGGACAGGTCGAACTTCGCGGGGATGTCGTCGCCCCACTTCATGAACGTACGGATCGCGGTCGGCGCCGTGTAGAGGATCGTGACGCCGTACTTCTGCACGATCTCCCAGAAGCGGCCCTGGTGCGGGGTGTCTGGGGTGCCCTCGTAGATGACCTGCGTCGCGCCGTTGGAGAGCGGGCCGTACGTGATGTACGAGTGTCCGGTGACCCAGCCGATGTCGGCCGTGCACCAGTAGACGTCGGTCTCCGGCTTGAGGTCGAAGACCGCGTGGTGGGTGTAGCTCGCCTGCGTCAGATAGCCGCCGGAGGTGTGCAGGATGCCCTTCGGCTTGCCCGTCGTGCCGGACGTGTACAGGATGAACAGCGGCTGCTCGGCGTCGAACGCCTGCGGCGTGTGTTCGGCGGACTGGCGGCCGACGACCTCGTGCCACCACTGGTCGCGCCCCTCGGTCCAGGCGACGTCCTGCTTCGTGCGCTGCACGACGAGGACCGTGCTGACGCCCTCGACACGGGTCAGCGCCTCGTCCACGGCCGGCTTGAGCGCGGAGGGCTTGCCGCGGCGGTAGCCGCCGTCGGAGGTGATGACGACCTTGGCGTCCGCGTCCTCGATGCGCTTGGCGATGGCGTCGGCGGAGAAGCCGCCGAAGACCACCGAGTGCGCGGCGCCGATGCGCGCGCACGCCAGCATCGAGATGACCGCCTCGGGGATCATCGGCAGGTAGACGGCGACGCGGTCGCCCTGCTGGACGCCCAGCTGCGTCAGCGCGTTGGCCACCCGGCTGACCTCGTCCTTCAGCTCGGCGTAGGTGATGGCCCGGCTGTCGCCCGGCTCGCCCTCGAAGTGGATCGCGACCCGGTCGCCGTGCCCGGCCTCGACGTGCCGGTCGACGCAGTTGTACGCGACATTGAGCTTGCCGTCCTTGAACCACTTCGCGAACGGCGGGTTCGACCAGTCCAGCGTCTCGGTCGGCTCGGTGTCCCAGCTCAGCCGGCGGGCCTGCTCGGCCCAGAACCCGAGCCGGTCAGCCTTGGCCTGCTCGTACGCCTCCGCCGTCACATTGGCGTGCGCCGCCAGCTCGGCGGGCGGCGCAAAACGACGCTCCTCTTTCAAGAGGTTGGCCAGGCTTTCGTTGCTCACGACATCTCCCTTACGGTGCTTCGCCGGGCGACCGTTGTGTCCCAAACCACAGCTCATCAGACGCCGACCCCCGGTGACAAGGGGGGTCGGCGAATTGGTTTAGACCTGTAGACGGCCCTGGTGGACGAGTGGACGGTTCCCGGCCGCGGCGGCCGGGAACCGTCACGCTCTCACCCGTTGCACGCGAAAGGGTGCCCGCGGGTTCAGGCCCGCGTGGCGGGCGTGTCTCTCATCCCGTCGGCGGACGCGGCGGCGACCTGTCCGAAGACAGGGTCGGCCCCTTCCAGCAGATATGCCTGGGCCTCGCCGACATGGAAGTACATGCCGTGGAGCTGGAGCGTGCCCTGGTCGAGGGCGCGGGCCACCGACTCGTGCGCCCGCAGATGCTCCAACTGCTGGACGACATTGGTCAGGCAGAGCCGCTCCACCGCGTCGGCGGGCGCGCGCCCGGCGAGCCGCGCGTCCGGCACATCCCCGTCGGCCAGCCGCTCCAGGCTCGGCACCCCGTGCCGCAGCCACCGCCTGAGCGGCGTGAGCGCCCCGGCGCCGGACGGCGGGCTGCTCATCAGCGCCTGCATGGCCCCGCACCCGGAGTGCCCGCACACGGTGATCGACTGCACCTTCAGCACGTCGACCGCGTACTCGATGGCCGCCGCGACCGAGTCGTCCCCGCTCTCGGCGCCCGGCAGGGGCACCAGATTGCCCACGTTCCGTACGACGAAGAGGTCGCCGGGGCCGCTCGACGTGATCATCGAGGTGACGAGCCGTGAATCCGCGCAGGTCAGGAAGAGCTGCGTGGGCTCCTGCCCCTCTCGTGCGAGACGGGCCAGCTCGTCGCGGACCAGCGGCGCCGTGTTGCGCTGGAACGCGCTGATCCCGCTGGCCAGATGGTGCCCGCCGCGCGGCGCGACGCTCTCGGGCGCGGGGGCGCTCGGCCGGTCGCAGTGGTGGTTGCGCCACGGCGTCCATGGGCGGCAGCACGAGTGGCTCGCGCGCGCGGGCTCGGCGATCGGCATGCCGCCGCGCCCGGTCACCTCGACCGTCCCGCCCTGCCCGATGTGTGTCTTCTCCCAGTCCTGCAGCGACTCGTACGCGGCGTGGTCCATGAACGAGCCGTCCAGCTCCACCGCGCAGTGCACCCCGTGCGGGATCTGGTGCAGCACTCTGCTGAGTCTCGGCACGGCGAGGAACGTCAACTGGCCGCGTACGCGCACATGGTGGACGCCGCGCGTGTCCTCCTCGTGCGTGATGCGGGTCCGCGCGAGGCGGTGCAGCGCGACGGCGACGGCCACCGCGACCCCGAGCCCCACGCCTTCGAGCACGCCGAGGGCGACGACGCCGAGCGTGGTCACCACGTAGACCAGGACCTCACGGTGGCGGGTGACCGTGCGGATGTGCAGCAGGGAGACCATCTTGAGGCCGACCGCCATGACCAGGGCGGCGAGCGAGGCGAGCGGGATCAGCTCCAGGGCGGGCACGAGCAGCAGCGTCGCCGCCACCACCCAGACGCCGTGCAGCATCGTGGAGTTCCGGCTCACCGCCCCCGCGGCCACGTTCGCCGTCGAGCGCACCGCGACCCCCGCGACGGGCAGCCCGCCGAGCGTGCCGGAGACGATGTTCGCGGCGCCCTGCCCGAGCAGCTCCCGGTCCAGGTTCGAACGGCGTGCCCCGGGCGGCAGTTCGGGCCGCGCGGAGGCCAGCTTGTCGACGGCCACGGCGCCGAGCAGGGACTGCACGCTGCACACCAGGGTGGTCGTCAGGACGGCGGCGGCGATGCCGAGCACCGGCCCGTTCGGCACTCCGGCCAGCGCGTGGCTGCTCCACGACGGCAGGTCCACCTTGGGGAGCGCCAGGCCGCACAGCGCGGTGACCGCGGTGGCGGAGGAGACGGCGACGAGCGCCGCGGGCACCTTGCGCGTGATCCGGCCGATCCGGCCCGGGACGCGCGGCCAGCAGTAGAGGAGCGCGAGGGTGAGGGCGCTGACGCCGAACGCGGCCGGTCGCGCGTCGGCGAACTGTGCGGGCAGCGCCGCCACATTGGCGAGGACCGAGCTGGCGGGGGTGCCGCCGAGCACGATGTGCAGTTGGGCGACGGCGATGGTGATGCCGATCCCGGCGAGCATGCCGTGGACGACGGCGGGGCTGACGGCGAGCGCCGTGCGGGCCACCCGCAGGCAGCCGAGCCCGAGTTGGGCGATCCCGGCGAGGACGGTGATCGCGCAGGTGGTGCGCCAGCCGTAGCGCTGGATCAGCTCCGCGGTGACCACGGTGAGGCCCGCGGCCGGGCCGCTGACCTGGAGCTGGGCGCCGCCGACCAGACCGGCGACGAGTCCGCCGACCGCGGCGGCGACGAGCCCCGCTTCGAGGGGTGCTCCCGTCGCCAGGGCGATGCCCAGGGAGAGGGGGAGGGCGATCAGGAAGACCGCGACGGAGGCCGACAGATCGGCTCCCGCGATCCGGAAGCGGCGGTGCGGCGGTGGTGGGGGACTGTGCGCGTTCCGGGCGCCGGCCGAGGGCCTGGCCGTCCGGCCGGGGTCGCTGGGATCGCTGGGATCGCTGGGGCGGGTGGGGACGAAGGCTGTCATGTCCCGTCTCCTCGGCAGATAGCGGCGGGATGAAATGCAACACTCGGTAAACGGACAGTAATGCAGAGTAAAGATTATGGCTGGATTAACCGGGCAAATGGGCTACTTTTTCACCTGGAGGAGTGAATAAGAATATTGGTCGGCTTGTCGTACAAATCAGGGGCGAATTTCGTGCGACGTTGACGGCGGCCGCCCGCGCGCAGCGGGCGCGCGCATGCCCGTTGCGCATGCACCGTCTTGCAGGCCGACTCCAAGGAAGTAGGTGGGCGGAAGATGGCCGCCACCCGCAGGATCGCCCCCCACAGGATCACCACCCGGCGGATCTCCGCCCCGAGGATCACCGCGGCCGTCGCCGCGGCGGCGTGCGCCGCGACCCTCGCCGGGTGCGGACACGACGACACCGGCGCCGCGCGCGACCAAGGCGCCCCCGGTGCGAAAGAGGCCGTGCCCGCCGCTCCGCACCGCACGGTCCGGCTGATCGGCGACGGCTCGACCGCGTACACCGGCCGACAGCCGCACCTGCCGAAGGCCGAGCGTCTCAGACCGGGCCTCAGACCCCCGCAGTTCGTGGTGTTCTCCTGGGACGGCGCGGGCGAGGACAGCCAGAAGCTGTTCTCGCGCTTCCGCAAGGTCGCCCGGAAGAACAACGCGACCATGACGTACTTCCTCAGCGGCGTCTATCTGCTCCCGGGCGCCAAGAAGGAGCTGTACCACCCGCCGCAGCACGCGCCCGGCCGCTCCGACATCGGCTTCAACGACGCTGAGGGGATCCGCGACACCGTCGAGCAATTGCGCGGCGCCTGGCTCGAGGGCAACGAGATCGGCACCCACTTCAACGGCCACTTCTGCGGCAGCGACGGCGGCGTCGGACAGTGGTCGGTCGAGGACTGGAAGAGCGAGATCCGGCAGGCCAAGTCCTTCGTGCGCACCTGGCGGAGCAACACGGGCACGAAGAAGGCGGAGCCGCTGCCCTTCGACTACGACAAGGAACTCGTCGGCGCCCGCACACCCTGCCTCGAAGGGCAGAAGAACTTCATGCGCGCGGGCCGCGAGATGGGGTTCCGCTACGACACCAGCGGCGTCAACGACCAGGTGTGGCCCAAGAAGAAGCACGGCCTGTGGGACCTGTCCATGCAGCTCGTCCCGTTCCGCGGGCACTCCTACGAACAGCTCACCATGGACTACAACTTCATGGTCAACCAGTCGGGCACCACGAAGGGCGACCCGGCCATGCGCGCGTACTGGGGCGACCAGATGCGCGACAGCCTGGTGGCCGGCTTCGAACGTGCCTACAAGGGCAACCGCGCCCCGCTGATCATCGGCAACCACTTCGAGTCCTGGAACGGCGGCGTCTACATGCGCGCCGTCGAGCAGACGGTCGAGAAGGTCTGCGGCAAGCCCGAGGTCCGCTGCGTCTCCTTCCGGCAGCTCGCCGACTGGCTCGACGCCCAGGACCCCGCAACGCTCAAGAAGCTCACCCGCCTCGAAGTGGGCAAGGCGCCCAAGCGGGGCTGGGCGGCCTACCTCGCCGGCACCCCGGCCCCGGCGCCCAAGGGGGCGCCGGGCGCACCGTCCGGCAGGCCGTGAGACCCGTCAGACCGACGCGGTGACGGCGGGCGCGGCGGCGTTCTCCTGAAGTACGAAACCGGGGTCGATCTGCGCCACCAGGTCGGCCCCCGTCCGCTCGTTGCCCCAGCTCCGCGCGTTCTTCTCGTGGAAGTGCACCATCTGGCGCGTGTAGCGCTCCCAGTCCCGCCTCTCGTACGTGGCGTCGGCGGCGTCCTGGAGGGTGCGCAGGGCGGCCCTGGTGGGCTCCTCCAGGAGCTCGAAGCGCGGCGGAAGCCCCTTCTCCATGGCGCGCACCCAGTCCGACTGCCCGACGGTGACGAGCAGGTCGTCGCCCACCTCGGAGCGCAGGAAGTCGAGGTCCGCGTCGTCGTCCCCGCGCACCTTGTTGCCGATGACCTTCAGGGCGATGCCGTAGTCCTGGGCGTACTGCTTGTACTGGCGGTAGACGGAGACCCCCTTCCGCGTCGGCTCGGCGACGAGGAACGTCATGTCGAAGCGGGTGAACATGCCCGAGGCGAACGAGTCGGAGCCGGCGGTCATGTCGACCACCACGTACTCACCGCGCCCGTCGACGAGGTGGTTCAGGCACAGCTCCACCGCTCCGGTCTTGGAGTGGTAGCAGGCGACACCGAGATCGGCCTCGGTGAAGGGGCCGGTGACCATCAAACGGACGGTGCCGCCGTCGAGTTCCACCGGCCGCGCGCAGGCGTCGTACACCGGGTTGTTCTCCCCGACGCGCAGCAGCCGCGAGCCCTGTCCCGGCGGCGTCGTCTTGATCATCGTCTCGGCGGAGGCGATGCGCGGGTTCGAGCCGCGCAGGTAGTCCTTGATGAGCGGCAGCCGCGCGCCCATGGCGGGCAGCTCGGCGGCCACGTCCTCGTCGAGCCCGAGTGCGGCGCCGAGGTGCTGGTTGATGTCGGCGTCGACGGCGACGACCGCGGACCCGGTGGTGGCGAGGTGGCGGACGAACAGCGAGGACAGCGTGGTCTTGCCACTGCCGCCCTTCCCTACGAAAGCGATCTTCATGTTCACCTAGCGTAGTGGCGTGAGTGCGAACAGTGCCGCACGCGCGTGAAGAAGACCACTCCTTCGTGGGGCGCGGGCCCGGGGCCCGTAGGGTCGTACTCATGAGTACGTCAGCCGATCCCCTGGCCGCCCTCGGCACCCTCCCCGGCGTCGGCGACACCGTGGACTCCGTACGCAAGGCCGTGGACCGGGTCTACGGGCACCGGGTCATGCGGCGTCGCAGCAACGAGGTCACCTCCGAGGCCGCACTGCGCGGCGCGCGCGGCAGCGCCGCCCTCTCCGGCGCCGACTGGGCGCTCGAGGAGGTGCGCAGGCGCACCGACTTCAGCGGCGCGGACGGCGACAGCGAGGCGCCCACGGTCGGCGCCGCCCTGCGGCTCACCGCCGAGGCCGGGCAGCTCCTGTCCATCTGGCGGCAGTCGCCGCTCCGGGTCCTCGCGCGGCTGCACCTGGTGGCCGCCGCCGACCGCGGGGACGCGGTCGGCCGCCCCCGCACGCCGGACGAGGCCGTCGACGAGCCGCTCATCGACCTTCCGCTGCCCGGCGCCGACGAGGTGGCGGGCCGTCTCGAAGGCCTCTCGCAACTGATCATCAGCGGCAGCTCGGCGCCCGCCCTGGTGAGCGCCGCCGTGGTGCACGGCGAACTGCTCGCCCTGCGCCCCTTCACGTCGCACAACGGCCTTGTCGCCCGCGCCGCCGAACGCATCGTCCTGGTCGGCAGCGGCCTCGACCCGAAGTCGATCTGCCCGGCGGAGGTCGGCCACGCGGAGCTGGGCCGCGCGGCGTACACGGCAGCGCTCGAAGGCTATGTGTCCGGCACGCCGGAGGGGATGGCGGCCTGGATCGCCCATTGCGGCAAGGCGATCGAGCTGGGCGTCAGGGAGTCCACGGCGGTCTGCGAGGCGCTGCAGCGGGGCGCGGCCTGACCGGACGGTCCGGGCGCGCGCAAGCGCTGCCGGGCGGCGTGAATTGCGCCTGAAAAGGGTTGCGGCGGTACGAATACTCGTACCGCCGCCGGCATGACGCGCCGGGTTACCAAGCGTCCTCGATATATGCCCATCAGGTCGGGACTTTGCCCGTCACCTGGTGCGGCTGGCCCGTAATCGACGGGTCGACGTCGCGTGGGTGCCCGGTGGTCATGCTTCGGTCCGTGGGGCCTTGATTGCGGTTGTAGGTGATCCTCTCGGATGTCCCTGGTCTCGCGGGCCGTTGAGTCCTTTGTACTCCTCCGGTAGGAGAAGCGGAAGCCCTGGCCGCACTTCTTTACTTATGGGGACGGAAAGGGGCATTCCCGGCACCTTCTCCCGGGCGCCCCACAGCCCTACCGGGAGGCGGTCAGAGCCCTGCGCCGACTGGCGTACCAGACGATGCCCGCCGTGGCCGCGGCGGCGCCCACCGCGGCCGCCGCGACCAGGGCGGGGCGCGACGGCGCGGAGAAGGCCGGCAGCCGCTGCTTGAGCCTGACCGGCTTGTGGAAATCGAGAATCGGCCACGCGCGCGTGAGCGCCTCCCGCCGCAGCGCCCGGTCGGGGTTGACCGCGTACGGATGCCCCACGGAGCTCAGCATCGGCACGTCCGTCGCCGAGTCGCTGTACGCGTAGCAGCGCGCGAGGTCGTACCCCTCGGTCCGGGCCAGTTCCTTGATCGCCTCGGCCTTCGTCGGCCCGTACGCGTAGTACTCCACCTCGCCCGTGAAGCAGCCGTCCTCGCCCACCACCATGCGCGTGGCCACCACCCGGTCCGCGCCGAGCAGCTCCCCGATCGGCTCGACGACCTCGGCGCCCGACGTGGAGACGATGACGACGTCGCGCCCGGCGGCGTGGTGCTCCTCGATGAGGGAGGCCGCCTCGTCGTAGATGATCGGGTCGATCAGGTCGTGCAGCGTCTCGGCGACGATCTCCTTCACCTGCTCCACGTTCCATCCCCGGCAGAGAGCCGAGAGGTACGCGCGCATCCGCTCCATCTGGTCGTGATCGGCGCCGCCGGCGAGGAAGACGAACTGCGCGTACGCGGTGCGCAGCACGGCCCTGCGGTTGATCAGTCCGCCTTGGTAGAACGACTTGCTGAAGGTGAGCGTGCTCGACTTAGCGATGACCGTCTTGTCCAGGTCAAAGAAGGCCGCTGTGCGCGGCATGGAGTGGTTCAAGGACTGGATTTCCACGAGTTTGAGCATAGGCGCCCACCATTCGGCGTAAGCTGTGGCGCGTGGGTTTGCTTGAGAAGGCTCTCGGGTACACCATGGAAGTCACGGATCGTTCGCGACCGTGCTAACCCCGGTCTGGCTCCTCCCCCCCCGAGTCAGACTGTGGGGACGACCCCCGCTCTCCCCCCCGGCGGGGGTCGTCGCATGTCCGGACCCGTTTTCGGGTCCATTTTTCTTGCCCGCGTCTCCCTGTCGGCACCGTGGCGCATGTGCGCTGGCCTGCGACGGCCCGATCACGGTGGGTGACTGACCGAGGGCGTGCGAGCTGTCCCCTGGGCCGCCCCACGGAAGTTCTTCCTCAACCGCACTGTGTCACTGGTATGGGTGACGGGGATATTCACAACCCTTCTCGCGTCCACAGTTATTGACCAAGATCCCCACGATTTCCGGGATCGATGCACGGTGATTCCGCACGCGGAGTTCGGCGTCGGTGTTCATGGCCGGTTCGTTATGGCCGAGCTGTGCCGGGGCGGCTGGTATTCGACGCCCCGGTTCCGGACTTCGCGGCCGCCGGTTCGGCCCGCCTTCCCGTATGCGTACGGCGGATGCGGGCGTCCACCGGCGCGTCGGACGGGTCGTACGGATGCGGATGTGCGGGGAGAAGGGGGCCGGATCGTGGCGGAAACCATGACGTGTGAGGTGCGGGGCGTACGGCGCGTCCCGTTGATCGTGACGGAGGACGTGGAACTCCTGGACGACCTGCTGCGGCTGTGCGCCGCGGCGGGCGTGCGGCCCGAGGTCGGACACGGGCCGCCCGCGGCCAGGGGCAGGTGGGAGGCGGCGCCCCTGGTCCTGGTCGGGGACGACGCCGCGGGACGGCTGCGCGGACTGGCGCGGCGGCGCGGTGTCGTGCTGGTGGGGCGCGATCAGGACGACCCCGGGGTGTGGCAGCGAGCCGTGGAGATCGGCGCCGACCATGTGCTGATGCTGCCCGACGGCGAGCAGTGGCTGATGGACCGGATCGCCGACGTCGTCGAAGGCGTGGGGCGGCCCGCGCTGACCGTCGGGGTGGTCAGCGGCCGGGGCGGGGCGGGCGCCTCGACCCTGGCGTGCGCGCTGGCGGTGGCGGCGGCGAAGGCGGGGCGGCGCACGCTCCTCATCGATGCGGATCCACTGGGCGGAGGGCTGGACGTCCTGCTCGGCGGAGAGGCGGTCGACGGCCTCCGCTGGCCGGCGTTCGCCCAGTCGAGGGGACGGGTCGGCAGCACCGCCCTGGAGGAGTCGCTGCCCCAGCTCCACGACCTGCGGCTGCTCAGTTGGGACCGCGGCGACCTCGCCTCGGTGCCGCCCGAGGCGGTACGGGCGGTGCTCGCGGCAGCTCGACGCAGGGGCGGAGCCGTCGTGGTGGACCTGCCGCGCCGGGTCGACGCCGGTTCGGTGGAGGCGCTGGCCCAGCTCGACCTGGGCCTCCTCGTGGTCCCACCGGAACTGCGGGCGGTCGCGGCGGCCCGACGGGTGGCGGGGGCGGTGGGGATGGTGCTGCGGGATCTGCGAGTGGTGACGGCACCGACACCCGGCCCGGGGGCGCTGGAGGGAGACGAGGTGGCCCGGTTGCTGGGGTTGCCGCTCGCGGGGGAACTGCCGTGGTCGGGCGATGGTGCCGGGGGCGTCGTGGGTGCCAAGGGGGCGAGGTCCGGGTGGGGCGGGCCGCTGGGGCGGTTCTGCGCGGAGTTCTGGGAGCGGATGCCGGTGGGGGTGGACGAAGGGGGGTGAGGAGGCGCGGGGGCGGGGGAGTTCGGGGTGGCTGGTGTGGTGCGGTGCGGTGCGCGGTGGGGTGAGGAAAAGGCGGTGGTGAGGGCGGAGTGGAGTGGGGTGAGGGGGAGGCGGTGGTGAGTGCGGTGGTGCAGATGTGGGTGCTGGTTACGCGGGGAGAAGGGCGGGACGGGGTGCGTGGGGTGTGTGAGGTGCGTGAGGTGCGTGGTGTGTGGTGCGGATCGGGAGTGGAGGGGTCGCGGTGAGTGCGGTGGTGGGGGCGCGGATGCTGGACGGTGTGCGCCAGTGGCTCGCGGAGAACGGGGTGGAGGCGACACCCGCGCGGGTCGCCGAGGCGCTGAGGGCACAGGGGCGGATCCTGGGCGACACCGAAGTGCTGGGCGCGGCCGGACAGTTGCGCTCGGAACTGGTGGGCGCCGGTCCACTGGAGCCGCTGCTCGCGGATCCGTCCGTGACGGACGTCCTGGTGTCGGCGCCGGACCAGGTCTGGGTCGATCGCGGCAGCGGCCTGGAACCGGCGAAGGTGCGGTTCGAGAGCTCCGCCGCCGTACGCAGGCTGGCTCAGCGGCTCGCAGCGGTGGCCGGGCGGCGCCTGGACGACGCGCGCCCCTGGGTGGACGCGCGGTTGCCGGACGGCACTCGCCTGCACGCGGTGCTGCCGCCGATCGCGGTGGGCTGCACCTGCCTGTCGCTGCGGGTCGTAAGGCCCCGCGCCTTCACCCTGGACGAGCTGATGGCGGCCGGGACCGTACCGCCGGGTGGCGACCGGGTGCTGCGGGCCCTGCTGGACGCGCGCCTCTCGTACCTGATCAGCGGCGGGACGGGCAGCGGCAAGACGACGCTGCTGAGCGCGCTCCTCGGACTGGTCGGGCCGGACGAGCGCATCGTGCTGGCTGAGGACTCGTCCGAGTTGCGGCCCGACCATCCCCACGTGGTGCGCCTTGAGGCACGGCCTGCCAACCAGGAGGGTGCCGGGGCCGTCGACCTCGCGGACCTCGTGCGCCAGGCGCTGCGGATGCGCCCGGACCGGCTGGTGGTCGGCGAGGTGCGCGGCGCGGAGGTGGTCTCGCTGCTCGCCGCGCTGAACACAGGCCACGAGGGAGGCGCCGGAACTGTCCATGCGAATGCGGCGGGCGATGTCCCGGCCCGTCTGGAGGCGTTGGGCACGGCGGCGGGCCTCGACCGGGCGGCGCTGCACAGCCAGTTGGCGGCCGCGGTGTCCGTGGTGCTGCACCTCGTACGGGACCGTGGCGGACGGCGCCGGATCGCCCAGGTCCGTGTGCTGGAGCGGGATGCGCGGGGGTGGGTGCGGGCGGTCCCGGCGCTGGAGTGGGGCGAGCGGGGGTTTGTGCCGGGAGAGGGGTGGGGGCGGCTGAGCGAGGTGCTGGGGGTGCGGGTGCTGTGACAGGTGAGGCACGAGGGGAGCGGGGATGCGGGGCGGAGTGGTGATGTCGGTCGGGGTGTTCGTTCTGGCGTGGTGGCGGTGTCGGGGGCGGTCATGGGGGTGTGGGCCGATGGGCCGTGGCGGAGTGCGGAGGTGCGGCGGGCCCGGGTGGTGCTGGGCGTCGGGGCGGGGGAGTTGCCGGTGCCGGGATGGCGGCGGGTGCTGGACGGGTGGTGGAGACGGGGCCGAGCCCGGCCCGAGTGGGGGTGTGCCGTCGCCGGGCTGGTGATCGGGTTCATGGGGGCCTCGGCGGTGCCGCTCGTGCTGGGGGTCTGCGCCGTGCCCGGTGTGGCGCGGGCGCGGCGGGCCCGGGAGGCCCGCCGCGAGAGGGAACGGCGCGGGGACGCGGTGATCCGGCTGTGCGCCCTGATGGCCGGAGAGGTGCGGGCCGGGAAGCAACCCGGGGAGGCGCTGGTCGTCGCCGTACGGGAGTCCGCGGCATTGCCTGAGGCCGGGGTCGGCGCGGCCGTGATCGCGGCAGCGCGGTTCGGCGGTGATGTGCCCGCTGCGTTGCGGGAGGCGGCGCGCGAGCCGGGCGCGGAGGGGTTGCACGGGCTCGCGGCGTGCTGGCGGGTGGCGGTGGACCGGGGCGCGGGCCTGGCGGCAGGGCTGGAACGTCTGGCGGACGCGTTACGAGCGGAGCGGGACCAACGGGCTGACCTGCGAGCCCAGTTGGCGGGCCCTTGGTCAACGGTCGTGATGCTCGCCGCGCTGCCGGTGCTCGGCTTGCTCCTCGGCGCGGCGTTGGGTGCCCGACCGTTGCGGGTGCTCCTGCATACGGGGGCCGGGGTGGGGTGCCTGGTGGTCGGCGGGGTGTTGGAGGCGGCTGGGATGTGGTGGGCGGCGCGGATCGTGCGGGGTGCGGAGGCGTGAGTGAGGAGAGGCTGGGAGGTGCTGGGCGATGGAAGTTGTCCACAGGCTGGGGGTAGTGCTGTGCGTTGTCGTGCTGATCGCGTGGCTGGTGGGTGAGGCGGCGGCGCGGCGGAGGGAGAGGGGGCTACGGCGCCGGGTCCGGATCGTGTGCGTGGTGGCCGAGGCGCGGTCCGGGCGGCGTTCGTTGGGCGTGCCGGTGGTGGTGCGGCGGTGGGTGCCGGTGGTCGGGGCGGTGAGCGCCGGATATGTGTGCGTCGGTGGTGTGGCGGGGGTGGTGGTCGGGGTGCTCGTGGGAGTGGGCGTTTGGCGGTGGCGGCGGGAGAGGGAGGCGTCGGCGGGTGCGGGTGCGGGTGTGGGGCCGGGTCCGGGGGTGAGTGTGGAGCCGGGTCCGGGTTCGGGCGCTGGTACGGGGGCTGGTGTGGCTGGCGGGATGAGTGTGCGCGGGCGCGCCGAGGCGGAGCGGCAGCTTCCTCTGCTGGCTGACCTCTTGGCGGCCTGTCTGGCGGCTGGTGCGGAGCCGATCGGTGCCGCGCGGGCCATCGGGGAGTCGGTGGGCGGCCCGGTGGGGCGGGCGATGGCGCGGGGTGCGGCACAAGTGCGGCTCGGCGGCGAACCCGGTGCGGCGTGGCGGGAGTTGGCCGGGATGTCGGGTGCCGGGACGTTGGTCCGGTTGCTGGAACGGGCCGGGGAGTCTGGGGCGCCGGCTGCGGAGCCGGTCGCACGGTTCGCCGCGGAGTGCAGAGCCGAACGAGGACGCAGGGCGACGGCCGTGGCGAGACGGGCCGCCGTGCTGATCACGGCGCCGGTGGGCTTGTGTTTCCTGCCCGCGTTCCTCGCGATCGGGGTCGTGCCGGTGGTGATCGGACTGGGAGAGGGGGTGCTGGGCGGTCGATGAAGCCCGTGCGGTCGTACGGGGCGGCACAGGCAGGTGAAGAGGGTTGCTAGCTACGGGGGTTGTGGTTGTGATGCGGAACAAGGCGAGTGCGGCGCGGATGGTGTTCGGACGGCTGCGAGCGGGAGCGCTGCGCAGGTATCGGGCAGTGCGGTCGGTGCGGCGGGATGCGGGCATGGTCAGCGCCGAGTACGCGGTGGGGCTGATCGCGGCGGTGGGGTTCGCGGGGCTGCTGTATCAGGTGGTGACGAGTGGTGCCGTGCGGTCGGCGTTGCAGTCCCTGGTGGCGAAGGCGCTCCATGGGTCGTTCTGAGACCCTGCGCGGGCTCCGGCGCGACCGGGGCATGGTGACGGCCGAGGCGGCTGTGGTGCTGCCGGTGCTGGTGACGTTCACGATGGGGCTGGTCTGGGCGCTGCTGGCGGCGTCGGCGCAGATCCGCTGCGTGGACGCGGCGCGGACCGGCGCCAGGGCGGTGGCCCGGCAGGAGCCCCGGGCCGCCGCGCTCGCCGCCGCGCATGAGGCGGCGCCGGACGGGGCGCGGGTCGAGGTGAGCCGGGAGGGGGACCTGGTCCGGGTGACGGTGCGGGTGCGCTCCGCGGGGCCTGGGCTGCTCGGCGTGGATCTCAGCGCGCAGGCCGTGGCGGCGGCGGAGGAGACGGTGGGGGGAGGGGTGACGTGAGGAGGAACCGGGGGAGCGGGATCGGACGGAGGCGCTCGGACCGTGGATCCGCGACGGTGTGGGTGGCCATGGCGCTCGCCGCGATCGGGGTTGTCTTCGGCGGAGTCCTGGCAATGGCTCACGCGATCGAGGCCCGGCACAAGGCGGGCGACGCGGCAGACCTGGCGGCCCTCGCGGCAGCGGCCCACTGGCCGGAGGGCCGTACGTCGGCGTGCGCGCTGGCGCGGAAGGTGGCGCGGGCCCAGGGCGCGGAAGTCGAACGGTGCGCGTTGCACGGGCAGATCTCCGACGTGACGGCGACATCGGGCAGAGCCCCGTTCAAGGCCCGCGTGAGCGCCCGAGCGGGCCCGGCGGGGCCGGGCGTGTGAGCACACCGGAAGGGGCCGGGCCGACAATGCCGCAAGCCCCCACCTCGCCCCGAGCCATGCATCCCCTCAGCCCCGACGAAGCCTTCGCCCGCCCCCGCCCCCTAAGCCCCCTCACCCCCCGACGAAGCCCCCACCCCGCCCCCCAACAA
The DNA here is from genome assembly GCF_040644575.1 of Streptomyces sp. NPDC046939. Classification (NCBI taxonomy): domain Bacteria; kingdom Bacillati; phylum Actinomycetota; class Actinomycetes; order Kitasatosporales; family Streptomycetaceae; genus Streptomyces; species Streptomyces sp. NPDC046939. The sequence goes on along the minus strand of NZ_JBEYWV010000009.1, from coordinate 111,690 downwards.
ACCCCGCGCCCCCTCATCCCGCCCCGAAGCGGACGCGCCCCGCGCCCCGCTGAGCAGTACCGAGAGCAACCGCACCGCCCCCCGCTTGTGCAGCGGATCGTTGCCGTTGCCGCACTTGGGGGACTGGATGCAGGAGGGGCAGCCGGAGTCGCATTCGCAGGAGGCGATGGCCTCGCGGGTGGCGGTGAGCCAGCGTTCGGCCGTGTGGAAGGCGCGTTCGGCGAAGCCCGCGCCGCCGGGGTGGCCGTCGTAGACGAAGACCGTGGGAAGGAGCGTGTCGGGGTGGAGGGGGACGGAGACACCGCCGATGTCCCAGCGGTCGCAGGTGGCGAAGAGGGGGAGCATGCCGATGGAGGCGTGTTCGGCGGCGTGCAGGGCGCCGCCGAGGATCTCGGGGTTGATGCGGGCGGCGTCGAGCTGGTCCTCGGTGACCGTCCACCAGACGGCGCGGGTGCGCAGGGTGCGCGGAGGGAGGTCGAGCTTGGTCTCGCCGAGGACCTCGCCGGTGATGAGGCGGCGGCGGAGGTAGCCGACGACCTGGTTGGTGACCTCGACGGAGCCGTAGCAGAGCCGGCCGTCGCCCCAGGGGACCTCGACGTCCGTCTCCAGGATGGAGATGGCGGTGGTGTCGCGGGCGGTCGTGGAGTAGGTGGGGTTGCCCGGTTCGACGAGGGCGACGTCGTCGTCGAGGTCGAGGTGCTTGACCACGTACGTACGGCCCTGGTGGAGGTGGACGGCGCCGTCGTGGACGGTGGTGTGGGCGGAGGCCGCGTCGACCGTGCCGAGGAGCCGGCCGGTGGCGGCCTCGACGATCTGGACGGGGTTGCCGCCCGCGCCGCGGATGTCGGCGAGGTCGGCGGCGGACTCGCGGCGCGTCCAGTGCCAGGCCCTGACCCGGCGGCGCAGCAGTTTGGCGGCCTCCAGCTGTGGGAGGAGGTCGGTCGTCGCCGGGCCGAACAGTTCGAGGTCGGACTCGGTCAGCGGGAGTTCCGCCGCCGCCGCGCACAGGTGGGGGGCGAGGACGTAGGGGTTGTCGGGGTCCAGGACCGTCGACTCGACCGGCTGGTCGAAGAGGGCCTCGGGGTGGTGGACGAGGTAGGTGTCCAGCGGGTCGTCGCGGGCGACGAGGACGGCGAGCGCGCCTTGCCCGGAGCGGCCCGCGCGGCCTGCCTGCTGCCACAGGGAGGCGCGGGTGCCGGGGTAGCCGGAGATGAGGACGGCGTCGAGGCCGGAGACGTCGATGCCGAGTTCGAGGGCGGTGGTGGCGGCGAGGCCGAGGAGTTCACCGGAGTGCAGCGCGGCTTCGAGAGCGCGGCGCTCCTCGGAGAGGTAACCGCCCCGGTAGGCGGCGACACGCCGGGCCAGGGAGCGGTCGACCTCGGCGAGGCGTTCCTGCGCGATCACCGAGATCAGCTCGGCGCCGCGCCGGGACCGTACGAAGGCGACCGAGCGGACGCCCTGCACGGTCAGGTCGGTGAGGAGGTCCGCGGTCTCGGCGGTGGCGGTGCGCCGCACGGGGGCGCCCTTCTCGCCCTGCATCTCGGTGAGCGGCGGCTCCCAGAGGGCGAAGACGAGCTCGCCGCGCGGGGAGGCGTCGTCGGCGACCTCGACGACCGGCAGGCCCGTCAGGCGCCCCGCGGCGACGGCGGGCTCGGCGGCCGTGGCGGAGGCGAGGAGGAAGACGGGGGAGGAGCCGTAGCGGGCGCAGAGGCGGCGCAGACGTCGCAGCACCTGGGCGACGTGCGAGCCGAAGACGCCGCGATAGGTGTGGCACTCGTCGATGACGACGTACTTGAGCGCCTTCAGGAAGGAGGACCAGCGCGGGTGGGAGGGCAATATCCCGCGGTGCAGCATGTCGGGGTTGGTGAGGACGTAGTTGCCGTACTGGCGCACCCATTCGCGCTCTTCGAACGGGGTGTCGCCGTCGTAGACCGCGGGGCGGATCGCGGAGCCGAGCGGTTGTGAAAGTTCCTTCACAGAGCGGCACTGGTCCGCGGCGAGCGCCTTCGTCGGGGCGAGGTACAGGGCGGTCGCGCCACGCCCGTTCGGGGCCTCGGAACCGTCCAGCAAGGTCGACAGGACGGGGACGAGGTAGGCCAGGGACTTGCCCGACGCCGTACCGGTGGCGACGATCACCGACTCGCCGTCCAGGGCGTGCTCCGCCGCGCGTGCCTGGTGTGCCCACGGGTGTTCGATCCCCGCTGCCTGGACAGCGGCGATGACCTCGGAACGGATCCGGTCCGGCCAGACTGCATGACGACCCGGCCGAGGGGGCAAGTGCTCCGTATGAGTGATGCGCGCAGCCCTGTTCGGCCCCGAGGCGAGCCGCTCCAGAACCGCCCCGGGAGAGGGGCGCGAGGCAGCGGACGGCTGGGGAAGATCGGGTCGGTGTTTCTTGGCCATCGGCATCGAGTGTGTCACTGGCGTGACGGACAATGCTTCCAAGGCGTCGTGCACGCCTGCCGGTAAGTGATTGAATGCCATCGCGGCTGGCGAACCGTCCCGGGGGGTCAAGCCGAGGTATCCCCAAGGGGCGACCGCTCGATAGCAAGGTGCTGGAGGATCCGTGGACCTGTCCCTGTCGACCCGTACCGTCGGCGATCGTACGGTCGTCGAGGTCGGTGGCGAAATCGATGTATATACCGCGCCCAAGCTGCGCGAGCAGTTGGTCGAGCTGGTGAACGACGGCAGTTTCCATCTTGTCGTCGACATGGAGGGCGTGGACTTCCTCGACTCCACCGGGCTCGGCGTGCTGGTCGGCGGTCTCAAGCGCGTGCGCGCCCACGAGGGCTCGCTGCGTCTGGTGTGCAACCAGGAGCGCATTCTGAAGATCTTCCGGATCACCGGCCTGACCAAGGTGTTCCCGATCCACACCTCCGTCGAGGAAGCCGTAGCGGCGACCGACTGACCAGACCGAGCAGGTGGATCCGCTGGATCGCGCCGTCCCCGGGCCCTTGGGGCCCGGCCCGGCGGCCGGTCCGGCGGAACCGGCAGATGGCGGGGATCGGGTCTTGGCCGGTCCGGTCCCCGAGAGCACGCCCGTACGTCCGAGGGGGATGCATGGCCACCGTCGAACTCCGCTTCAGCCCTCTGCCCGAGCACGTCAGGACCGCCCGTCTGGTGGCGGCCGCCGTGGCGCGCAGGGCGGGCGTGGACGAGGCGGTCCTCGACGAGGTCAGGCTCGCCGTCGGCGAGGCGTGCTCCCGCGCCGTGGGACTGCACCGGAGCAGTGACATCGCGGCGCCGGTGCGGGTGGCGCTGATCGAGGAGGAGAAGCAGTTCTCCATCGAGGTCGGTGACGAGGCGCCCCGCACGGTCGCCGTGCCCGCCGCGCCCGGTGTCGCCGGCAGCGGTGACGAGCTGGAGGCCGAGGGCGAGGACGAGATGGGTCTCGCCGTCATCAGCGGGCTCGTGGACGACGTGGAGGTCACCGCGGACGAGTCCGGTGGTCTCCTTCGGATGACTTGGCCCACCACGCCGTTGACGCTTCCGTAGCGGTCATCGGGCCCCCGTGGCCCGTCGGTCGACGCCCTGCTCACCACCCCCGGTGAACAGGGCTTTTTTCATGCGCCCATTATCGGGCCGCAGAATTCGATCTCCGCGCTTTCTTGATCGCCGATCATTCGCGATCGCCAATGAGGTCTCCCATAATGCCTTGAAGGCGTTATTCCCATACCCAGAGCGCATGGCGCGAAATGTGTTCGGCGATCATTCTCCGGGTAGGCAGAGAAAGAACATCGAAGGTCGCGGCGTACTGTTTTAGATCAGGTTCCGCTCCCTACAATCCGTCCACAATCTTGAGCTCAGCCCAAGCGTCAAGGAGGACGAATGGCGGAGCCCTCAACCATCGCAGCCGCAGTCCTGACGGACGACAACCGTCTGATCGTGATCGTCATCGCCGTCGTCGCGCTCGCGGCGCTCGCCGTCGCCGGGGTCCTGGTGCGCCAGGTGCTCGCGGCCGGCGAGGGGACGGATTCCATGAAGAAGATCGCGGCCGCGGTCCAGGAAGGCGCGAACGCCTATCTGGGCCGGCAGTTGCGCACCCTCGGCGTATTCGCCGCCGTGGTGTTCTTCCTGCTCATGCTGCTTCCCGCGGACGACTGGAATCAGCGGGCCGGGCGCTCGGTCTTTTTCTTGATCGGCGCCCTGTTCTCGGCGATCACCGGCTATATCGGAATGTGGCTCGCGGTGCGCAGCAATGTGCGTGTCGCCGCCGCGGCCCGGGAAGCGACACCGGCGGAAGGCGAGCCGGAAAAGGATCTCACCGCTGTCTCGCACAAAGCCATGAAGATCGCTTTCCGTACGGGCGGCGTCGTCGGCATGTTCACGGTGGGGCTCGGTCTGCTCGGCGCCTCCTGTGTCGTGCTCGTCTACGCGGCCGACGCGCCCAAGGTCCTAGAAGGCTTCGGGCTCGGCGCCGCGCTGATCGCGATGTTCATGCGTGTCGGCGGCGGCATCTTCACCAAGGCCGCCGACGTCGGCGCCGACCTCGTCGGCAAGGTGGAGCAGGGCATTCCGGAGGACGACCCGCGCAATGCCGCGACCATCGCGGACAACGTGGGGGACAACGTCGGGGACTGCGCCGGAATGGCCGCCGACCTGTTCGAGTCCTACGCCGTCACGCTCGTCGCCGCCCTCATTCTCGGCAAGGCGGCCTTCGGCGACGCCGGGCTCGCGTTCCCGCTGATCGTGCCCGCGATCGGGGTGATCACGGCGATGATCGGCATCTTCGCCGTCGCGCCGCGCCGCGCCGACCGCAGCGGGATGACCGCGATCAACCGCGGCTTCTTCATCTCCGCGGTGATCTCCCTCGTCCTCGTCACCGTGGCCGTCTTCGTCTACCTGCCGGGCACGTACACCGAGCTCGACGGGGTCACCGACGCCGCGATCCGCGTCAAGGACGGCGACCCGCGGATCCTCGCGGTCGTCGCCGTGGCCATCGGCATCGTCCTCGCCGCGCTCATCCAGCAGCTCACCGGCTACTTCACCGAGACGAGCAGGCGCCCGGTCAGGGACATCGGCAAGACGTCGCTGACCGGCCCCGCCACCGTCGTCCTCGCGGGCATCTCCATCGGGCTCGAGTCGGCGGTCTACACGGCCGTGCTGATCGGGCTCGGCGTGTACGGGGCGTTCCTGCTGGGCGGTACGTCGATCATGCTCGCCCTGTTCGCCGTCGCGCTCGCCGGCACCGGGTTGCTCACCACCGTGGGCGTCATCGTCGCCATGGACACGTTCGGGCCGGTCTCCGACAACGCGCAGGGCATCGCCGAGATGTCCGGTGACGTCCAGGGCTCGGGCGCGCAGGTGCTCACCGACCTGGACGCGGTCGGCAACACGACGAAGGCGATCACCAAGGGCATCGCCATCGCCACCGCCGTGCTCGCGGCCTCGGCGCTGTTCGGCTCGTACCGCGACGCGATCCTCACCGCCGCGCGGGACGTCGGCGAGAAGGTCGGCGAGGGCGGGCCGATGAACCTCGTCATGGACATATCGCAGCCCAACAACCTCGTGGGGCTCGTCGCCGGAGCGGCCGTCGTGTTCCTCTTCTCCGGGCTCGCCATCAACGCCGTGTCCCGGTCGGCGGGTTCGGTGGTCTACGAGGTGCGCAGGCAGTTCCGCGAGCGCCCCGGGATCATGGACTACACGGAGCAGCCGGAGTACGGGCGCGTCGTCGACATCTGCACCAAGGACGCGCTCCGGGAGCTGGCCACGCCGGGCCTGCTCGCGGTCATGGCGCCGATCGCGGTCGGCTTCACGCTCGGCGTCGGCGCGCTCGGCGCCTATCTGGCCGGGGCCATCGGCACCGGCACCCTGATGGCCGTCTTCCTCGCCAACTCGGGCGGTGCCTGGGACAACGCGAAGAAGCTGGTCGAGGACGGGCACCACGGCGGCAAGGGCAGCGAGGCCCATGCGGCGACGGTGATCGGCGACACGGTCGGCGACCCGTTCAAGGACACGGCCGGACCTGCCATCAACCCGCTCCTGAAGGTGATGAACCTCGTCGCGCTGCTCATCGCGCCCGCGGTCATCAAGTTCAGCTACGGGGACGACGCGAGCGTGCCCGTACGGGTCGTGATCGCGGTCGTCGCGCTCGGCGTGATCGTCGGCGCGGTCTACGCCTCCAAGCGGCGCGGCATCGCGGTCGGCGACGACGAGGACGGGAACGGCGAGCAGGGCCCGGGGCGCGTGCCGAAGCCGGCCGATCCGGCCGTGGCACCGTCCCGTACGTAGCCGCCTTCAGGCATGGTCAACGAGTGGGCGGGCAGGCGTCTCTGACGCACTGTCCGCCCACTATCGTGTCCGATGCCGTGTCCAGCTCCTCCCGTCGTCCCTCCGTGAGCCTTCTCTCCCTTGGTGCAAATGGCGGCTAAACGCGAAAAACGCGGTCATATAGTGGGCCTGAGGAGCGAGAGACGTGTGCTCGGCGTGTAAGTTCCGGGGCCGAGAGCCATGGAAGGGACCGATCCGGTGAACAAGAAGCTCGCGGCCGCACTGTCCGGCGGTGCGGTACTGGTACTGGCCTTGTCGGGTTGCGGCGGCGACGACAGCAACGACAAGCTGAACTCCTGGGCCAAGCAGGTCTGCGACGCGGTCCAGCCGCAGGCCAAGAAGATCGAATCGGCGAACGCCGCGATCCAGAAGCAGACCTCGGACAACAGCTCGCCCGCCGATGTCCGCAAGACGGACTCCAAGGCGTTCCAGGACATGTCCGCCGCGTACAAGGCGATCGGCGACGCCGTCGACAAGGCGGGCGCCCCGAACGTCGATGGCGGTGAGAAGAAACAGCAGAACGCCGTCAAGGAGCTGCACAAGATCTCGTCCTCGTACGCCGACCTGAAGACGCAGGTCGACAAGTTGGACACCGGCGACCAGGGCAAGTTCGCCGAGGGCCTCAAGAGCGTCGCGGGCGAGCTGAGCAAGCTCAGCCAGTCCGGCAGCGACGCGCTGAAGAAGCTCGAGGAGGGCGACGTCGGCAAGGCGATGTCCGAGCAGGAGAGCTGCAAGAGCGCGTCCGCCACGCCCTCGGCCTCCTCCTAGCCCCGGCCGTGCCCGGCTGACCCACCGTTCGGGTCCGTCCGGGCCCGACAGGCCCCGGGTGGGGGCGATGCCGTGAGGCTCGAAGCGTCACAATGGACGCGTGAGTTCTCCCGCCTCCCCCGCCCTGCCCGCCGCCGACCGCGACGACGTCGCCGCCTCGCTGCGCGACGCCCTGATCGCCGCCGAGTTCACCGCCGACGGGCTGCTCGAACTGCTCGGCGCGCCCGCCTACGCGGCGCTCGCCCGCAGCGAGATCGTGCCCGCCCTGCGCGCCACCCGGGGGGACTCGCCCCTGGAGACGCTCGTCCGGCTCTTCCTGCTGCAACAGCCGGCCGCGCGCGAGCGCGTCGCCGCCGTGCTGCCCGTGGAGGCGTGCCTGGAGAGCGGCTGGCTGCGCGAGAGCGGCCAGGACCACGCCGCGGTCGCCGCGACCGTCGACGTACGGCCGTACGGCGGGCCTGACGGCGAGGACTGGTTCATCGTCTCCGACCTCGGTTGCGCGGTCGGCGGTGCGGGCGGCATCGGCAGCAACGACGAGGGCGTCGTCCTCGGCGTCGGCGGCGCCTCCACCACGCTCGCCGGGATCACCGTCCGTACGCCCGTCGACTCCGCCCTCGACCTCGGCACCGGCTCCGGCATCCAGGCGCTGCACGCGGCGCGCCACGCCACCCGCGTCACCGCGACCGACCTCAACCCGCGCGCCCTCCACATCACCGCGCTCACCCTCGCGCTGTCCGGGGTGCCCGCCGCCGACCTGCGGGAAGGTTCGCTGTACGAGCCCGTGGGCGACGCCACGTACGACCTCATCGTGTCGAACCCGCCCTTCGTCATCTCGCCCGGCGCCCGGCTCACCTACCGCGACGGCGGCATGGGCGGGGACGATCTGTGTCGCGCGCTCGTCCAGGGCGCGGGGGAGCACCTGAACGAGGGCGGGTACGCCCAGTTCCTCGCCAACTGGCAGCACGTCGAGGGCGAGGAGTGGGCCGAGCGGCTGCGCTCCTGGGTGCCGCGCGGCTGCGACGCCTGGATCGTGCAGCGCGAGGTGCAGGACGTCACGCAGTACGCCGAGCTGTGGCTGCGCGACGCCGGTGACCACCGCGACGACCCGGCCGCGTACGCCGCCCGCTACGACGCCTGGCTCGACGAGTTCGAGGCGCGCAAGGTGACGGCCGTCGGGTTCGGCTGGATCGCCCTGCGCAAGACGTCCGCCGCCGAGCCGTCGATCGTCGTCGAGGAGTGGCCGCACCCCGTCGAGCAGCCGCTCGGCGACACCGTCCGCGCCCACTTCGAGCGGCTCGACTGGCTGCGCACGCACGACGACGCGGCCCTGCTCGAATCGTCCTTCCTGCTCGCCGGTGAGGTCGTGCAGGAGCAGGTCGGGCTGCCGGGCGCCGAGGATCCCGAGCACGTCGTGCTGCGGCAGGGGCGCGGGATGCGCCGGGCCACGAAGGTGGACACGGTCGGTGCCGGGTTCGCGGGCGTCTGCGACGGGACGCTCAGCGCCGGGCGGATCCTCGACGCCATCGCGCAACTGGTCGGCGAGGAGCAGGTGTTGCTGCGCGACCGTACGCCCGCGCAGATCCGCACGTTGGTCGAGCAGGGCTTCCTGGAACCGGCCGGCGTCCCAGGCGGCTCTCGCCCCGGACAGGCCGGATAGCTCCTCTTCGCCCTGCGCTGCCCCGGAGTTCACCCCGCATTCCCCCGCCCGTGCCAGCGTCACCGGACCGGGCGGCGGGGGCCGCCCCGGCTTCGGGGAGTCCGGGAGGCAAGGCGATGGAGAGTGCACCTGCGGTGTTCGCGGGGACGGTGTTCGCGTTGTTCGGCGCGGCGCTCGTGGTGTGGACGGGCGCGCGCACGGCGCACCGGCAACCCGTGGTGTACGGCGCCCGTCCGGTCGCGGCGGCGGTGGTCGCCGGGGCGGCGGGGGTGGCGTGCCTGGCGCTGGCGGCGTGGTGTTTCAGCCAGGGGTGACACGCCGTCATACGTACGACGTGGCGCGGCTCAGGTCCCGTTGTACGTACGACGTGGTGCCGCCCAAGTCCCGTCATACGTAAGACGTGTGCGGCCCAGATTCCGTTATACGTACGACGGCGCCCGCCCCCCGGAATCCGGGCATCCGGACGAGGAGCGGGCGCCGTCGACAGCGTGTGCGGGTCAGCCGCGCAGCACGCGGCCCTGCGAGTCGGTGCGGTCGTTGCTCGTGAGGAACAGGATGCCGTCGATCAGGGCCCAGAAGCCGAGGCCACCGCAGGTCAGGAGCTGGGCTATGCCGACCCCGGCGTTGCCGACGTAGAAGCGGCCGATGCCCAGGGTGCCCAGGAAGAGCTGGAGGATACCGGCGACGATCTTCGACTTGTCGGAGTACGGACGGCCCTGCGGGTCGTAGCCGAAGGGGGCGTTCGGGTCGGCGGCGCCGGGCTGGCCGGGCTGAGCGGAGTAGGACATGCGGTTGCTCCTCGGAGACACCAAAAGGGCACGGCGCGGCCGTGCTCCTGAGCGGATGGGTGAGGCATACGCGCCGGTGGGGGACGTGGCGCAGCCTCGGAGGGCCCCAAAATAAGGGCAGTCGCGTGCCAAGTGCCGATCTTGGCGGAATCGTGGCGGGTTTGTGACCTGTAAGGCGGGGTAGACGTGCTCCGGTGATGGGCGGTCAGACCCTGCGGTCAGACCACGTTCCGCAGCACCGTCCAGACGACAGCCGCGAGCAGGATCGCCCCCTGGGCGCGCCCGCTGAGGGAGGGCCGCCAGCGGCGGCCCCGCAGCCCCTCGTAGGCCCAACGCCCGAGCAGGGCAAGGGCGAACGGTGCCGCGAGCAGCAGCGCCCGGTTGTCGTGCCAGGCCGCCGTGGGCCGGCCGTGCATGAGGTCGTACACCATGCGCGTCCCGCCGCACGCCGGGCAGAGCAGCCCCGTCACCAGACGGAACGGGCAGCGCGGCAGCCAGTGGCCCGGCTCGTGCGGATCGGTGCCGTACAGGTAGAGCGCGCCGACGACCCCGGCGGCCAGCACCGCGAGGGGCGCCACCGCCGGGCGTCTCAGCAGCGCGGGGACGCGGTCAGCTCCGTAGGACACGGCCCTGAGCGTCCGTCGTGTTGTTGCTGGTGAGAAGGATGATGCCGTCGATCAGCGCCCAGAAGCCGAGGCCGCCGCAGGTGAACAGCTGGGCGAGGCCGATGCCGACGTGCCCGATGTAGAAGCGGCCGACGCCGAAGGTGCCGAGGAACAGCTGGAGGACACCGGCGACGATCTTCGACTTGTCCGAGTAGGGGCGGCCGTACGGGTCGTAGCCGTAGGGCGCCATCGGGTCGTACGCGGTGGGCATGCCGGGCTGCGGCGGGGGCGGGTAGCCGCCGCCGGCCGGGGCGGAGCCCGGGTAGGGGTAGCCGTACGTGGGCTGGCCGCCGGGCGGCGGGCCCTGCGGGGGCTGCTGCGGGTAGCCGTACGGGTTGCCGCCGGGCTGCTGCGGCGGGGGCTGCTGGCCGTAGGGGTTGCTGTCGGACATGCGGATGCTCCTGGGTCGGGATGCCGGTGGGGACGGAGCGGGGGGTCTCCCTTGGTCATCCATCGCCCTCGGGCTCCCCCCAGCCACCCGCCATCTTGTCAGGAGCGGATAAGGGAGGGGAGTGAGGGAGCGGGAATGGGGACGGGACGGGGACGGTCGTGACGGGAACGTGGCACGGGGAACCGCCGACCGGTACACCCAGTGATCTTGCGGTGACGCGGAGGCGGGGCTTCCGCTCCCCGGTCCAGGGGCAGGATCACGAAGAGTCGGGTTACCGTTCCGAGTGGCTGCTGCGCGCTTTTCCCGTTTGACACACCGGCGGGAGGTACCGTCACACTCCGCAGCAGTGACACGGAAGCAGCCACAACCGCCGACCGGAGAGAAGAGCGAAGTTGTCCCCGACCAGCGAGACCGCACAGGGCGGCCGCCGACTCGTCATCGTCGAGTCGCCCGCCAAGGCGAAGACGATCAAGGGCTATCTCGGTCCTGGGTACGTCGTCGAAGCGAGCGTCGGGCACATCCGCGACCTCCCCAACGGCGCGGCCGAGGTACCCGAGAAGTACACGGGTGAGGTGCGCCGTCTCGGCGTGGACGTCGAGCACGACTTCGCGCCCGTCTATGTCGTCAACAGCGACAAGAAGGCGCAGGTCAAGAAGCTCAAGGACCTGCTGAAGGACTCCGACGAGCTCTTCCTCGCCACCGATGAGGACCGCGAGGGCGAGGCCATCGCGTGGCACCTCCTGGAGGTCCTGAAGCCCAAGGTCCCCGTCCACCGGATGGTCTTCCACGAGATCACCAAGGACGCGATCCGCTCCGCCGTCGCCAACCCGCGCGAGCTGAACAAGCGCATGGTCGACGCCCAGGAGACCCGCCGCATCCTCGACCGTCTGTACGGCTACGAGGTCTCGCCGGTCCTGTGGAAGAAGGTCATGCCGCGCCTGTCGGCGGGCCGCGTGCAGTCGGTCGCGACCCGGCTCGTCGTCGAGCGGGAGCGCGAGCGCATCGCCTTCCGCTCCGCCGAGTACTGGGACCTGACCGGCACCTTCGCGACCGGCCGCGCCGGCGACCCCTCCGACCCGTCGTCCCTCGTCGCGCGCCTCAGCGCGGTCGACGGCAAGCGCATCGCGCAGGGCCGCGACTTCGACTCGCTCGGGCAGCTCAAGTCGGACACGCTGCACCTGGACGAGGCGAACGCCCGCGCCCTTGCCGCCGCCCTCCAGGACACGCGGTTCGCGGTCCGCTCCGTCGAGTCCAAGCCGTACCGCCGCTCGCCGTACGCCCCGTTCCGTACGACGACGCTGCAGCAGGAGGCCTCGCGCAAGCTCGGCTTCGGCGCCAAGGCCACCATGCAGGTGGCGCAGAAGCTGTACGAGAACGGCTTCATCACCTATATGCGTACGGACTCCACGACGCTGTCGGACACGGCGGTCGCGGCGGCTCGTGCGCAGGTCACGCAGTTGTACGGGGCCGATTACCTGCCGGACAGGCCGCGCACGTACGCGGGCAAGGTGAAGAACGCGCAGGAGGCGCACGAGGCGATCCGCCCCTCCGGCGACCGCTTCCGCACGCCCGCCGAGACCGGTCTGACCGGTGACCAGTTCAAGCTGTACGAGCTGATCTGGAAGCGGACCGTCGCCTCCCAGATGAAGGACGCGGTCGGCAACTCGGTCACCGTGAAGATCGCGGGCCGGTCGAGCGACGGCCGGGACGCCGAGTTCAGCGCGTCCGGCAAGACGATCACCTTCCACGGCTTCCTCAAGGCGTACGTCGAGGGCGCCGACGACCCGAACGCGGAGCTGGACGACCGCGAGCGGCGCCTGCCGCAGGTCTCCGAGGGCGACCCGCTGACCGCCGAGGAGATGTCGGTCGACGGCCACGCGACCAAGCCGCCGGCCCGCTACACCGAGGCGTCCCTGGTCAAGGAGCTGGAGGAGCGCGAGATCGGCCGCCCGTCGACGTACGCGTCGATCATCGGCACGATCCTCGACCGCGGCTATGTCTTCAAGAAGGGGACCGCCCTGGTTCCGTCCTTCTTGTCGTTCGCCGTCGTGAACCTCCTGGAGAAGCACTTCGGGCGGCTCGTCGACTACGACTTCACGGCCAAGATGGAGGACGACCTCGACCGCATCGCGCGCGGTGAGGCGCAGTCCGTGCCCTGGCTGAAGCGTTTCTACTTCGGTGAGGGCGACGGTTCCGGCTCCGCCGCGGAGGCGGGCAACGGGGACGGCGACCACCTCGGCGGCCTCAAGGAGCTCGTCACGGACCTGGGCGCGATCGACGCCCGCGAGGTCTCGTCCTTCCCGGTCGGGAACGACATCGTGCTCCGCGTCGGCCGCTACGGCCCCTACATCGAGCGCGGCGAGCGCGACTCCGAGAACCACCAGCGCGCCGACGTCCCCGAGGACCTCGCGCCCGACGAGCTGTCCGTGGAGTACGCGGAGGAGCTGCTCGCCAAGCCGAGCGGCGACTTCGAGCTGGGCACCGACCCGGTCAGCGGCCACCAGATCATCGCCAAGGACGGCCGCTACGGTCCCTACGTCACCGAGGTCCTTCCCGAAGGGACGCCGAAGACGGGCAAGAACGCGGTGAAGCCGCGGACCGCCTCGCTCTTCAAGAGCATGTCGTTGGACACCGTCACGCTCGACGACGCCTTGAAGCTGATGTCGCTCCCGCGCGTGGTGGGCACCGACCCCGAGGGCGTCGAGATCACCGCGCAGAACGGGCGGTACGGGCCGTACCTGAAGAAGGGCACGGACTCGCGCTCCCTGCAGAGCGAGGACCAGCTCTTCACGATCACGCTCGAAGAGGCGCTGGCGATCTACGCGCAGCCCAAGCAGCGCGGTCGCGCGGCAGCCAAGCCGCCGCTCAAGGAGCTGGGCGAGGACCCGGTCAGCGGGAAGCCCGTCGTCGTCAAGGACGGCCGCTTCGGCGCGTACGTCACCGACGGCGAGACGAACGCCACACTGCGCTCCGGCGACTCCGTGGAGGCGATCACGCCCGAGCGCGGCTACGAGCTGCTCGCGGAGAAGCGGGCCAAGGGCCCGGCCAAGAAGACGGCGAAGAAGGCCGCCAAGAAGGCGCCCGCGAAGAAGACGGCCGCCAAGAAGACCGCGGCGAAGAAGACGACCGCGGCCAAGACGACGACCGCGGCCAAGACGACGACCGCCGCCAAGAAGACGGCCGCCAAGAAGGCGCCCGCGAAGAAGGCGGCCTCGGCGCCGGTCGAGTAGGCCGTACGTCACATGTGTGGAGGGGACGCCTCCGGGTTCCGTACCCGGAGGCGTCCGTTTGTTCGGGTGGTCCCCCGGAGTGTCGGCCCGTCCCGATAGGCTGGACGAATGACCCCTGCCGAGCAGCCAACGGCCCCCCACGCGGCCCCAGACGACGCCCTGGTAGCGGACTCCCGAGAGCGCGCCGTGCGCGCCCTCCTGCGCGAACCCCGGTTGAGGCGACTGTGGTCCGCGCAGCTCGTCGGAGGGGTCGGTGATGTGCTCGGGCTGCTTGTGCTCGTCGTGCTCGCGCTGCAAGCGGCCATCGCGCAAGGGTCCTTCGGCGGCGGGTACCGGGGCGTGGCCTTCGCCGTCGCCGCGGTGTTCGGCACGCGCATCCTCTCCACCCTGCTGTTCGGCGCCGTCCTGCTCGGACCGCTGACCTCGCTGACGACGCCGGGCGGCCCGCTCGACCGGCGCTGGACCATGATCGGCGCCGACGGGCTGCGGGCGGCCTTGCTGATCGTCGCCCCGCTCTGGATCGACTGGACCCCGGACAACGCACTGGCGCTGCTCCTCGTCACGGCGTTCGTCGCCGGTGTCGCCGAGCGGTTCTGGACCGTCGCCAAGGAGAGCGCGGCGCCCGCCCTGCTGCCCGCGCCGCCGATCGAGGGCGCGGCCGTGCGGCCGCTGCCGGACCACATGGACGCCCTGCGCCGCCTGTCGCTGCGCACCGGCTTCGTCGCGATCCCGCTCGCCGCCGCCATCCTCGTCGTCGTCACGCTGGTGCAGAACCTGATCGGCGCGGGCGTCGACTGGTTCGCGCAGCACCAGGTCGCGCTCGCCTCGTACGTGGGCGCGGGCCTGTTCGCCGCCGCCCTGTCCGTCGTGTACTTCCTCCAGCTCCCCGGCGTGCAGACCCCGCGCGCGCGGTCGCCGCTCGAAGGGCTGCGCCGCCCGAAGACCTCGGGGACCGTCGACAAGGGCCGCACTCACGCGATCCCGCTGCTCGTCCTCGCCTGCGCCGCCGTCGCCGGAGCCGTCGCGGCCGCCGTCGCCGTCTCCGTCCTGCACGCCAAGGACCTCGGCGGCGGCCCGGTCACCTTCGGCCTGCTCGTGATCGGCCTGACCGGCGGCACCGTCATCGGCATCCGCACCGCGCCGGCCGTGCTGCCCACCCTGTCCCGGCGCCGCCTGCTCGCCCTCGCCATCGCCCTCACCGGCATCGCCCTGCTCGCCGCCGGTCTCGTCCCCGACGTGACCACCGTGCTCCTCGTCGTCACGCTCGCCGGGGCCACGGCGGGCATCGCCGCGAACACCGGCCACACCCTGCTCGACCAGGAGAGCGAGGAGTACCGGCGCGCCCGCGTCACCGAGCACCTCCAGGCCGTCGTACGGGTCAGCGTCGCGCTCGGCGCGCTCGTCGCGCCGCTGCTCGCCGCGCTCATCGGCCCGCACCGCCTGGAGAACGGCAAGTTCGTCTTCGCGCACGGCGGCGCCGCGTTCACGATGATGCTGGTCGGCGCGCTGCTGCTGCCCGTCGCCGCGCTGGTCCTCGCCAAGACCGACGACCGCAGCGGCGTCCCGCTCCGCCACGACCTGCGCGACGCCCTGCTCGGCGGCAACGACCCGGTCGCGGCCCCCGCCGCCACCGGCTTCTTCATCGCCCTGGAGGGCGGCGACGGCGCGGGCAAGTCGACGCAGGCCGAGGCGCTCGCCGAGTGGATCCGCGGCAAGGGCCACGAGGTCGTCGTCACGCGCGAGCCCGGCGCCACGCCCGTCGGCAAGCGGCTGCGCTCGATCCTTCTCGACGTCTCCTCCGCTGGCCTCTCGCACCGCGCCGAGGCACTGCTCTACGCCGCCGACCGCGCCGAGCACGTCGACACCGTCGTACGGCCCGCCCTGGAGCGCGGCGCCGTCGTCATCTCCGACCGCTACATCGACTCCTCCGTCGCCTACCAGGGCGCGGGCCGCGACCTGTCGCCGACCGAGGTCGCCCGCATCAACCGGTGGGCCACCAGCGGACTCGTCCCGCACCTGACCGTGCTGCTCGACGTGGACCCGCAGGCCGCCCGCGAGCGGTTCACCGAGGCGCCCGACCGCCTGGAGTCGGAGCCGATGGAGTTCCACGCGCGCGTGCGCTCCGGTTTCCTCACCCTCGCCGCCGGTGACCCCGGCCGCTACCTCGTGGTCGACGGGGGCCAGGAGCCGGAGGCCGTCACGACCGTGATCCGCCACCGTCTCGACGTCCTCCTGCCGCTCTCCGAGGCCGAGATCAAGGCGCAGGAGGAAGCGCGCCGCAAGGCCGAGGAAGAAGCGCGCCGCAAGGCGGAGGAAGAGGCCGCGCGCAAGGCCGAGGAGGAGCGGCTGGAGCGCGAGCGCCAGGAGCAGCTCGCCAAGCTGCGCGCCGAGGAGGAGGAGCGCAAGCGCCGCGAGCTGGAGGAGGCGCAGCGCATCGAGGCCGAGCGCCAGGCCGAGGAGGCCAGGCAGCGCGCCGAGGAGGCCCGCAAGAAGGCCGAGGCCGAGAAGGCCCGCCTCCTTGCCGAGGAGAAGGCCCGCGCCGCCGAGGAGGAGCGCCGCCGCAAGCAGGCCGAGGAGGAGGCCCGGCTGCGGGCCGAGGCCGAGGAGCGGCGCCTGGAGAAGCAGCGCAAGGCCGAGGAGGCGTTGCTGCGCGCGGAGGAGGCCCGGCGGCTCGCGGCGCAGGCGGCTGCGGCCGCGCAGGCGGCACAGGCGGCGCGTCCGACCCCGTCCGCACCGCGCGGGCCCGCCGCGACCGGCTCCGCCTGGACGGGGAGCGCGTCGGCCGGGAACGCCCCGGCCGGGAACGCTTCGTCCGGTGCGGCCGACCTTCGTAAGGGCAAGCCGTCCGAGCGGGCGCCGGAGCCCGACAGCGAGACGACGCTGCAGACACCGGTCGTCCGGCCGCAGGCGCCGTCCGACGCCGAGGAGACCGCGGTCCTCCCGCCCGTACGGGAGCCGGTCCGCGAGCCGGAGACCGTCCGGGACGCCGAGGAGACCGCTGTGCTCCCGCCCGTCCGGGACGCCGAGGAGACGGCCCAGCTGCCGCGCCCCTCGGTCGGCGCGGCCGACGACACGGCCGTCCTGCCCCGGGTCCCCGACCCCGCCGAGGACCGGGTGCCGCAGGGCTACTTCCGCGACGAACGGCCCGCGCAGACGCCGGAGAGCGCCGCCGACCGCACGGCCGAGCTGCCGCAGATCGACGAGCAGGGCCGGCCGCGCCGCCGCCCCCGCCCGGAGTGGGCGGAGGAGACCCCGCTGGACGACCTGCCGACCCTCGCCGACGAACTGCTCGGCGGCCAGGACGACGAGGACGACCCCGCCGAGGGCGACGGGCGGCGCGGGCGGCGCCGCCGCTGACCGGCGTACGGGTGGGGCTCAGGCCAGCCGGAGCTCCACCCAGTCCACCGTGTCCCCGTCGAGGCGGTAGCGGTCGACCTCGACGGTGAACCCGGCACGCTCGGCGAAGCGCAGCCCCGCCTCGTTCGACGTCAGCACGACCGTCTCGATGTGCTCGGCGCCGAGCGCGCGGGCCGTGGCGAGCCCGCGCTCGTACAGTGCCCTGCCGTGCCCGCGCCCCCGGTGCTCCGGCAGGACGCGCGCGATCACCGTGGCCACCCCCTCCTTCGGGGCCCGCACGGTGGAGCAGCCGACGAGGACGTCCCCGGCGTAGGCGACCTCCAGGACGTTGCGCCCGGCGCGTTCGCGCACGTCGTCCAGGGAGAGGTACGCGGAGTCGGCCGGGACGGTCGTGTTGTGCGCGTGCTGCCAGTCGCGGACGAGGGCGCTGTCGCCGTCCGCGTCACCGGTCAGCCTCTCGATGCGGAGATCGGTCATCCGCGTAGCCAAGCGGGTGCGGGGGGTGTTGTCAGTGGCGCCCGGCACAATGGCGGGAGTACGAGAAAGGGCGGTGTCCCCATGGCGGTATGGGACGACCTGGTGGGTCAGGAGCGCGTGGTCGCGGAGCTGGACGCGGCGGCGCGGGACGCGGACGCCCTGGTGACCGCCGCCGGTACCGGGCAGGCGCCGCCCGAGGCGTCGAAGATGACCCACGCCTGGCTGTTCACCGGGCCGCCCGGCGCGGGCCGGACCACCGCGGCGCGGGCCTTCGCGGCGGCGCTGCAATGCGTCTCCCCGGACCGGGCGCTCGGCGGCGCCCCCGGCTGCGGATTCTGCGACGGCTGCCACACCGCGCTGCTCGGCACGCACGCCGACGTCACGACGGTGGCGGCGGTCGGCACCCAGATCCTCGCCGAGGACATGCGCGACACCGTACGGAAGTCGTACACGTCACCGGCGACGGGCCGCTGGCAGGTGATCCTCGTCGAGGACGCCGAGCGGCTGAACGAGAAATCGGCGAACGCCGTCCTCAAGGCCGTCGAGGAGCCCGCCCCGCGCACGGTGTGGCTGCTCTGCGCGCCCTCGGTCGAGGACGTGCTGCCGACGATCCGCTCCCGCTGCCGTCTGCTGACGCTGGCCACGCCCGCCGTGGACGCCGTCGCCGACATGCTCGTACGGCGGGACGGGATCGAGCCCGAGGTCGCGGCGAGCGCCGCCCGCGCCACCCAGGGCCACATCGACCGGGCCCGGCGCCTGGCCACCGACCCGCGCGCGCGGGAGCGCAGGGCCGCCGTGCTGAAGGTGCCGCTGCGCGTCGAGGACGTCGGCGGCTGCCTCAAGGCGGCGCAGGAGCTGGTCGACGCGGCGGCGGAGGACTCCAAGCAGCTCGCCGAGGAGGTCGACGCCAAGGAGACCGACGAGCTGAAGGCGGCGCTCGGCGCGCAGAGCGGCGGCCGGATGCCGCGCGGCACCGCCGGTGTGATGAAGGACTTGGAGGACAAGCAGAAGCGGCGCAGGACGCGTTCGCAACGCGACTCCCTCGACCTGGCCCTCACCGAGCTGACCAGCGTGTACCGCGACGTGCTCGCGCTCCAGCTCGGCTCCCGCGTCGCCCTCGCCAACACCGAGATCCAGGACACGCTGGAACGCCTCGCCCGCTCCACGTCCCCGGAGTCCACCCTCAGACGCATAGAGGCGATCGGCGCGTGCCGCGACGCACTGGACCGCAATGTGGCGCCGCTCCTCGCGGTGGAGGCGATGACGCTCGCGCTGCGGGCGGGTTAGGACGGGCAGGCGACCGGCCCCGCCGTCGGGGCACGGAAAGTGACCTCGTCCGCGCGGAGCGTTACGCTCGGGTGATGTACTCCAGGCGCCACCCCTCCACCGCCCGCCGCCGTGCCGCCCTGTTCGCCGCCGCAGCCGGGCTGCTGCTGGTCGGCATCCCGGCCTGTTCGCCGAAGAGCTCGCAGGCCGCGGAGGGCACGCTCGCCGCGCTGCCCAGCTCCGACGAGGCCCGGCTGCGCACCTATTACGAACAGGACCCGAAGTGGCGCAAGTGCGGCGCGCCCGGGTTCGAGTGCGCGACGCTCAAGGCGCCGCTCGACTACGACAAGCCGTCCGCGGGCGACATCGACCTCGCCGTCTCCCGCAAGAAGGCCACGGGCCCCGGCAAGCGGCTCGGCTCGCTCCTGGTGAATCCGGGCGGCCCGGGCGGCTCCGCGATCGGCTACCTCCAGGGGTACGCGGGCATCGGCTACCCCAAGGAGGTCCGCGCCCGCTACGACATGGTCGCCGTCGACCCGCGCGGCGTCGCCCGCAGCGCCCCCGTCACCTGCCTCGACGGCAAGCAGATGGACGCGTACACGCAGACCGACGTGACCCCGGACGACAGGGGCGAGCAGAAGAAGCTGACGGCCGCCTTCGCCACGTTCGCGAAGGGCTGCGAGACGAAGGACCGGACCTCGCGACGCGTGCTGCCGCACGTCTCGACCGTCGAGGCGGCCCGCGACATGGACCTGGTCCGCGCCGCCGTCGGCGACAAGAAGCTGAACTACGTGGGCGCCTCCTACGGCACGTTCCTCGGCGCCACGTACGCGGGCCTGTACCCGGAGCGGGTGGGGCGGTTCGTCCTCGACGGGGCCATGGACCCGTCGCTTCCGGCGCGGGAACTGAACGAGCAGCAGACCGCCGGCTTCGAGACCGCGTTCCAGTCCTTCGCGAAGGACTGCGTGGCCCGCTCCGGCTGCCCCCTCGGCACCGGCACCCCGCACCAGGCCGGGCAGCGGCTCAAGTCGTTCTTCACCGAGGTCGACGCCGCCCCCCTCGCCACCGGTGACGCCGACGGCCGCAAGCTGGGCGAGTCCCTCGCCACGACCGGGGTGATCGCCGCGATGTACGACGAGGGGGCCTGGCCGCAACTGCGCGAGGCGCTCACCGCGGCCATGACCAAGAGGGACGGCTCGGGCCTGCTCGCCCTCTCCGACAGCTACTACGAGCGCGACGCGGACGGCAAGTACGCCAACCTCATGTTCGCCAACGCGGCCGTGAACTGCCTCGACCAGCCGCCGGCCTTCACTTCCCCCAAGGAGGTCGAGGAGGCGCTGCCCGCCTTCGAGAAGGCGTCCCCGGTCTTCGGCGCGGGTCTCGCCTGGTCCGCGCTGAACTGCGCGTCCTGGCCGGTCAAGGCCACCGGCGAGGCGCACCGCATCACCGCGGAGGGCGCCGCCCCGATCGTGGTCGTCGGCACCACCCGCGACCCGGCCACCCCCTACCCGTGGGCCAAGGCCCTCGCCGCCCAGCTCTCCTCCGGCCGCCTCCTCACCTACGACGGCGACGGCCACACGGCGTACGGCCGCGGCAGCGACTGCATCGACGGCGCCATCGACACCTACCTCGTCTCCGGCACCCCTCCGAGGGACGGAAAGCGCTGCTCGTGACGGGTGGGCCCGGCTGACGCCGGAAGATCCGCGGCCGTAAAAGGGTGGGCGGAGCACCCCTGGGAAGCGTGTAGGATTGGCGATGTTGCTGACGCACTCCCGTGCGCGCGGCGGCGCCGCCTTAGCTCAGATGGCCAGAGCAACGCACTCGTAATGCGTAGGTCTCGGGTTCGAATCCCGAAGGCGGCTCAGTGAAGCCCCAGGTTCCCGGTGAAAGCCGTGGGACCTGGGGCTTTGTCGTTGTTCGGGGTGGGTGGTGAGTACGGGGTGTGTGGGTCTTGTCACGTCGGCTCGCCGGGGGAAACGGCGTTGATTTCTGTGAATCGAGACCTTTACGATCATGGCCGTTCCCGCACCTGCGGGGACAACATGCAAACAGGGGGCATTAGTTGAAACTCGGACGTATGGCCGGTGTGGCCGCCGCGAGCGCCGTGCTCGTCGTGGGGGTGACCAACTCCGCGATGGCCGCTGACCACACCATGCACACGGGCGACGCCTGGGGAAACGTTCCTGGCGTCGACTGGAGCGGCACCGGATTCTTCAATGAGTACGGTGACGTCGTCACGATCAAGGACAACGACGCCGACGGCCGTGGTGTCACGATGAACGTGTACATCGGCAGCCCGACGGGCAACCCGCGCTACTCCTTCAGCGTGGGCGGCGAGGGCAACACCGCCACCAAGAAGGCGTCGATGGGCGGCAAGTACGACCTGCCGGAGAACACCTACATCGGGTTCAAGTTCTGCCGGTCGCCTGACGGCGAGTGCAAGGACTACAAGTTCCTCAACGACCACTGACCCGGTCGACGATGTGAACCGCGGCGGCCCCGCTCCTGACCAGGAGCGGGGCCGCTCGCGTTGAAGGAGGTCAAGCCCCCCCGGAAATCGCGTGCAACATTTCCGGGGGGTCGGCGCATTCATCACGTGTAGGTGAGGCGACGGGGGAGGACACCGGGGATGAGACGGTCGCTCGAGGGCGCGTTCCGCGAGTTCGCGGAGGCCCGCACGGGCCAGCTCTTCCGCTCCGGGTGCCTGTTGACCAGCGGTGACACCCATCTCGCCGAGGACCTCGTACAGGAGACCCTCGGACGGATGTACGTGGTCTGGGGGCGGTCCGCCGTCCGGCAGGGGAACCCGGCGGCGTACGCCCAGACCGTGCTCGTACGGGCCTTCCTGGCGCACCAGCGGCGCCGCTCGGCGGGCGAACGCCCCTCGGACGCGCTGCCGGAGCCGGTGGCGTCCGGGGCCGGTGATCCCTCGTTGCGGCTGACGCTGCTCGACGCGCTGCGCCGGCTGCCGCCCAAGGACCGGGCGGTGGTCGTCCTGCGCTACTGGGAGGACCGCTCGGTCGAGGAGACGGCGGACGCGCTGCACCTCAGCTCGGCCGCGGTGCGCACGCGCAGCAGCCGGGCCCTGGCCAGGCTGCGCGAGCAACTCGGCGGCTCCGTCACCGAGTTCGTCGCGTCCTGACGGACCTATGGACGTTCATCGATGACCGTACGCGCAGGCGAGAGGGGAGTGGTCGGGGTGTCCGCAGCGGACGACGGCCGAGGCAACGGGTTCGAGGACGATCTCGCGGTGGCGCTGCGGCGCACCGGGGAGGGGTTCACCGCCGAGGGGCGGACGCTGGTCGACGGCGGGATGCTGCGCGGCCGCCGCAGGCTGCGGCGCGGGCGTGTCGGCGCGGTGACCGGGAGCGTGGCGGCGCTGGCCGTCGTCGGGCTCGGGTCGTCGTACGCCGCCGGGGCCTTCGGGACCGGGGGCACCGGCGGCACCACCACCGCGCAGAGCGGTGTGGCGTCGGCCCCCTCGCCCGGGCGGAGCCCGAAGGGCACGGCGCACGGCGGCGGCCCGCAGCTCAGCGCCGACCAGGTCGTCGGCATCCTTGAAGGGCTGCTCCCCGAGGGGAAGGTGAGCGAGCGCGAGGGGCGGGGCACCGACGACAGGCCGTACGCACACCTCGTGTTCGACGACGGGCGCGGCAAGAGTGCCATCGGCGTCACCGTCGGCGCCGTCGATCCGGCCGGGACGAGCGCCGACGAGCAGCTCACCTGCCCCGACAAGGCGTTCGTACCGTACGACTCGTGCACGGACCGGAAGATGGCCGACGGGTCACGGCTGCTGCTCATCCGCGGGTACGAGTATCCGGACAAGCGTGTCGACACCAAGGCGTGGCGCGGCGTCTACATGTCTCCCGAGGGGTACACCGTCGACGCCACTGAGTGGAACGCCGCCGCCGAGAAGGACGCTCCGGTCACCCGGCCCGAACCGGCTTTGAGCATCCAGCGGTTGAGGGCGATCGTCAGTTCGCCGGAGTGGGTGCCCGTGATGAAGGCGATCGGCGAGGCCGAGCCCGAGAAGGCCGCGCCTCCGGCGGCGGCGGGGCTCGGCAAGGCGGCGGTCCTGAAGAAGCTGAAGTCCCTGCTGCCGAAGCGCGTGGGGGTCACCGGCGAGGGAGGCCAGGACGGCGGCTACGCGTACGTGGTCGTCGACGACGGCAAGGGCGGGTCCTTCGTGCAGATCAACGTGCAGTCCGGCATACGGGACGTGGCGGACGACCTGTTCGGACCGGGCGATGAGACCCTGCCGGACGGCACGCGCGTGGCAACCCACGAGGGGCCCGGTGACGACAAGGGTGGCTCCGGGACCGTCATGTGGACCGTCGACACGCTGCGCCCGGACGGGCTGCGGGTCGCGGTCTCCGCGTTCAACTCGGCGTCGCAGAGGACGGACGCGACGCGCGAGCAACCCGCTCTGACACTGGCCGAGTTGAAGAGGATCGCGCTCTCGGAGAAGTGGCGGTAGGTGGCGTCGCCGCTTCCTACTTGGCGTCGGCGTAGCACTCCACCACCGCCACCGTGAACGGGAAGCGGACCGGTGTCTCGCCGAACGTGAGGCGGCCCGCGAGGTCCGAGGCGGTCCGGATCGCCTCGCACACCCGGGGCGCCTCCTCCTCGGGGCAGTGCACGATCACCTCGTCGTGCTGGAAGAAGACCAGCTCGGCCGCCATCCCGGTGAGGGCCTGCCGCAGCGCGGCCAGCAACAGCAGGGCCCAGTCGGCGGCGCTGCCCTGCACCACAAAGTTGCGCGTGAAGCGGCCCCGGGCGCGCGAGTTCGAGGACGCGTACCCGTGGGTGTACCCCTGGGACGGGCCGCCGCCGTCGGTGTCGGGGTCGTCCGGTACCTCCTGCGGCAGGCCCGCCTCCTCCGCCTCGGCCGCGCCCACGGCCGGCGGGCAGGTGCGGCCGAGCCAGGTGCGCACGAGGCGGCCCTCCTCGCCGGCGCGGGCCGCCTCGTCCACGTACGCGACCGCCGTCGGGAAGCGGCGGCGCAGCGCGGCGAGGTTCTTCAGGCCGTCGCCCGCCGTCTGCCCGTATATGGCGCCGAGCACGGCGATCTTGGCCCGGCCGCGGTCGCCGGAGAACGCGCGGTCCGAGATCGACTGGTACAGGTCGCCGTCCTGGCCCGCGACCGCCATGAACGCCGGGTCGCGGGAGATCGCGGCGAGCACCCTCGGCTCCATCTGCGCCGCGTCGGCGACGACGAGCCGCCAGCCCGGGTCGGCGACGACCGCGCGGCGGATGACCTTCGGGATCTGCAGCGCCCCGCCGCCGTTCGTCGTCCAGCGGCCCGAGACCGTGCCGCCCGGCAGGTACTCCGGTCTGAACCGGCCCTCCCGCACCCAGTCCTGCAGCCAGGACCAGCCGTGCGCGGTGTAGATCCGGTACAGCTTCTTGTACTCCAGGAGCGGGCGCACGGCCGGGTGGTCGATGGACCTGATCTCCCAGCGCCGCGTCGAGGACACCTTGATCCCGGCCTCGGCGAACGCCTTCACCACGTCCGCGGGCAGCTCGGGGCGCACGCGTCTGCCGAACGCCGCCGACACCTCGTCCGCCAGCTCCGCCAGGCGGCGCGGCTCGCCGCCGCCCGCGTACCGCTCGCCGAGCAGCTCGTGGAGGAGGTCCCGGTGCACGTCGGCGCGCCACGGCAGACCGGC
Source organism: Streptomyces sp. NPDC046939 (assembly GCF_040644575.1). Taxonomy (NCBI): domain Bacteria; kingdom Bacillati; phylum Actinomycetota; class Actinomycetes; order Kitasatosporales; family Streptomycetaceae; genus Streptomyces; species Streptomyces sp. NPDC046939. The sequence goes on along the minus strand of NZ_JBEYWV010000009.1, from coordinate 87,152 downwards.
CGCGCGCATCTCGGCGGCGATCAGCATCCCCGCCGACTCCGACGCGGTGAGCAGCCGCATCCGGTCCGGCAGGGCCGTCGCCGTGTGTCTTCGCTGCTGGTCCGCGTAGACGTCGACGAGGTCGGCCAGGGGGACGTGGACGGGCGGGCGCGGCTCGAACAGCGGCGACTGGGAGCCGGGCTCGGCGACCCTGGGCGGCGGGTCCGGCGGCACGGGCCGCGACCGGAGCCGGGCGAGCGCGGCGGCGGCCGACCGGGGCTCGCCGTACCGCCCCTCGTGCGCGAGCAGCAGGTTCTCGGCGGCCTCGATGTCGTAGCAGCGCTCCACCACGACGCCCGCGGCGACCAGGCGCGGGTAGACCGCGTGCGTGTCCCGCCACACCCAGCGGGCCACGCCCGGTCTGCTCCGCACCGCCTCCACCAGGTCGGGCTCCCTGGTGACGGGCGCGGCGGGCAGCCCGTCCCGGCCCAGCGGCACGACGTCGGCGCCGCCGTGCTCGGTGGGGGCGAGAGCCCAGCGCTCGTTCACATGGCTGAGTGTCACACCCGGCACTGACATTCGCCGTGCGGCCTGTTTCACTCGGCAGGGCCAGTCATGCAACGCAGCGACGTAGAGGACGGGAAAGACGTGCGCATCAGCCGCCGCACCCTGCTGACCACCGGTTCCGCCGTGGGCGCGAGCGCCCTCGTGGGAACGACGACGAACGCGCGGGCCGCCGACGGGGCCGTCCGACGGCTCGCCGCCCTGGAGCGCGAGCACGGCGCCCGCCTCGGCGTGTACGCCCTCAACGTGCGCACCGGCACTGCCCTCGCGCACCGCGCCGACGAGCGCTTCCCGCTCTGCTCCACCTTCAAGACTCTCGCCGTCGCGGCGGTCCTGCGCGACCTCGACCACGACGGCTCCTACCTCGCCCGCCGCGTCCACTACACGCAGGCCGACATCGACCGGGCGGGCGGCGCGCCCGTCACCGGCAGGCCCGTGAACCTGGCGCACGGCATGACCGTCGCCGAGCTGTGCGGCGCCGCGATCTCCTTCAGCGACAACACCGCCGCGAACCTGCTCCTGCACCGGCTCGGCGGGCCCGCCGCCGTCACCCGCCTCGCCCGTTCGGTCGGCGACCGCGTGACCCGGCTCGACCGCGTCGAGCCCGAGCTGAACTCCGCCGAACCCGGACGGCGTACGGACACCACCTCGCCGCGCGCCATCGGGACGACGTACGCGCGGCTCGTCCTCGGCCGCGCCCTCGACCACGGCGACCGGGGCCGGCTCGCCGGGTGGCTGCTCTCCAACACCACCAGCGACAAGCGGTTCCGTGCCGGGCTGCCCGACGGGTGGGTCCTCGGCGACAAGACCGGGACCGGCTCGTACGGGACGGCGAACGACGTGGGCATCGCCTGGGCGCCGTCCGGTGACCCGGTCGTCCTCTCCGTGCTCACCACGAAGCCCGCGCGGGACGCGACGCCCGACGACCGGCTCGTGGCGCGGGCCGCCGAGATCATGGCGTCCGTGGCATGAGCACCGGATCCACGGTCGAGCGCGCGTTCGCCGCCGCGCTGTTCACCGCCGACGACGACCTCGACACCGGGGCGTCCCTGCTCGCCGCCGACCCGGGCGCCGACGCGGAGCTCGCCCTGCGCGGACGGGAGTTCGTACGGCGGTGCTGGGAGCGGGGGTGGCAGCCCGCCGACGTGATCCGGATGGTCGTACGCGAACTGTCGTCCGAGCACGTGGGGCTCGCCGCCCGGCTCGTGCGCGCCGAGACCGGACGGTACGAGGCGCTGCCGCCGCGCTGGGCCGAGCAGATCGCCGTACTGCCCGCGGACGAGCCGCCGCGGCAGGACCGGTTCTCCGCCGCCACGACCACGCTGGAGCTGTACCGGCTGCTGGTGCGGCTGCCCGCGATCGAGGCCGTCGGGCCCGTGCCGGGGGAGTCCCTCACGGCGCCCGTCGCCGGGGAGCCGCGCGTGCTCGCCCGCATCCGGGCGCTGCTCGCCAAGGCGGAGGCGACCGGGTATCCGCCGGAGGCCGAGGCGCTCTCCGCCAAGGCGCAGGAGCTCATGGCCCGGCACTCGGTCGACGAGGCGGTGCTCGCCTCCCGTACGCGCGCGGAGGACGCGCCCGGCGCGCGGCGCGTCGGGGTCGACGCGCCCTACGAGACGGCGAAGGCGGTGCTGCTCGACGCGGTCGCCTCCGCGAACCGGTGCCGGTCCGTGTGGAACAGCGCGTTCGGGTTCTCCACCGTGGTCGGGTTCGAGCCGGATCTCGACGCGGTCGAGGTGCTGTACACGTCGCTGCTCGTGCAGGCGTCCGCGGCGATGACCCGGGCGGAGGCGGAGCAGCGGGCGGCCGGACGGAAGCGGACGAAGACGTTCCGGCAGTCCTTCCTCGCGGCGTACGCCCATCGCATCGGGGAACGGCTGTCGGCGGTCGCGGAGGAGGTCGTGGGGGAGCGGGGCGAGGTGCTTCCGGTGCTCGCGGCGCGGGACGTGGCGGTCGCCGGGCGGGCCGAGGAGATGTTCCCGGAGACGGTGACCGCGCGGATGCGGGGGGTCTCCGACGAGGCGGGGTGGGTGGAGGGGGCCGCGGCGGCTGCGCGGGCGCGGGTACCGGGCTCGTAGCCCGGCCGGGGCGGCGGGTCGGTGTTGCAGCAGTCGCGCGACCTGTTTGCCGGATTCACCCCTATTGTTGTGGAGTGAGTTGGTTCCGGGCGTTGAAGGGCGCCGCTCGCTCGGGGCTGACCGTCGAGCGGAAGCGGTTGGAACCGCTCGTCGCGCTGCGCGGCGCGGCCGGGCTCGCCCTCGTGATCGCCGTCAGCCTGACGCTGTTCGGCCCGGCGGCGGCGGCCGGCTCGGCGTTCGGCGGGTTCCAGGCGGCGATCGCCACGTTCCAGCGCAGCTGGCGGCCCCGGCCGCAACTGGCGCTGGCCTCCGGGGCGAGCCTCGGCGTCTCGACGTTCCTGGGCTATCTCACCGGCTCCCACCTCGTCCTCTTCCTGCCCCTGCTCGCCCTGTGGACCTTCCTCGCCGGTCTGTCCTGGGCCGCGGGCCCCACCACCGGCATCATCGCCTCGTCCAACGTGGCGATGATGCTGGTCACCATCACCCTGCCGACGACGGTCGCGGAGGCCGCCGGACACGCGGCGGTCATGGCCCTCGGCGGCCTGGTCCAGGCGGCGCTGGTGGTCCTCTTCCCCGTACGACGCTGGGGAGCGCACCGGGACGCACTCGCCGACGCGCTCGCCGCCGAGGCGGACTACGCGCGCCGCCTGCGCCACGACCCGGTCGCCCCGTTCGACCCGGCGCCGCTGATGCTGGCCCGCAACGCCGCCGCGCTCACCCCGCGCCAGGCCCGCACCCGACCGGCCCAACTGCACGGCACGCGGGGTGTCGCCGAACGCATCCGGCCGGTGCTCGCGTCGCTCGCCGATCCGGCGGTCGGGGTGCCCGCCGAGGGGCCCGAGCGCGACCGGGCCCGTGAGCTGCTGGCCGCCGCCGGTTCGATCCTGGACGCGGCGGCGCGCGCCATCCGGCACGGCACCCCGGTCGACATCCCGCCGGACGCGATCGCGGCGTTCGACAGCCCCGACCTCGACGCGATCCTGTCCGGTCCAGCGAAGCGGGCGGCGACCCGCCTCGGCTCCCTCCTGAGGGACGTGGTGGAGACAGCGGGCGGCACCCCTACCCCGGAACCCCGGGTCCCCGCCTTCCGCCGCCGTCTGACGGCCCGCGCCCCTCTTCGCCGCACCGCGCCCCGCCCGGCCCCGTCCGCGAAGACCCGCCCCCTGCACCGCCCCACCCTCCTCCAGCTCCTCCCCGTCGTCGTGCGGGCCATGGAGCGGGAGGTGCGGGCGGGGGCGTCGGTATCGCGGTACGCGTACCGGGTCTGTGCGGTGGCGGTGGCCGGGTATCTCCTGGGGAACGCGCTTCCGCTTGGGCACGGCTACTGGGTCCCGATGTCCGCCGTGATGATCATGCGGCCGGACTTCTCGCAGACGTACTCACGTGCCGTGGCCCGGTTCGGCGGGACCCTCGTCGGCGTGGCCCTGGCCACCGGGGTCGTCCGGCTCGCGCACCCCGACACCGAGCTGTCCGCCGCGCTGGCCGTCCTGTGCGCGGCCCTGATGTACCTGCTCATGCGCACGGGCCAGCTCGTCTCGCAGGCGTGCGTCTCCGCGTACGTCGTCTTCCTGCTCGGCATGGGCGGCGAGGGCTGGAGCCAGACCGTGCCCGAGCGGCTCGTGCTCACGCTCGTCGGCGGCGTCCTCGCCATGCTGTCCTACGCCCTCTACCCGGCGTGGGAGACCCCGCGTCTGCGCACCCGCCTCGCGGACTGGCTGGCCGCGCTCGGCGAGTACGCGGCCGTCGTCGTCGACCACTACGCCCATCCGGCGGGGCGGGCCTCCCCGGACGTCCGCGAGGCGCTGCTGAAGGCGCGGGACGCGCACATCGCCTGGCAGGAGGCGGTCGACCGGGCCAAGGACGAACCCGTACGCCATCGCGGCCTGTCGAACGCGGCCGCCGACGACGCGGCGCACGCCCTGCACCGCCTGGGCCGCGTCGCCATGCTGATGGAGGCGCACCTGCCCGAGCGCGACGCCACCCCGGTACCGGCGGCGGCCGCCCTCGCCGACGCCCTGCGCACCGCGGTCCGCGACGGCGCCCGCGCCATCCGCGAGCGCCGTGTCCCGGAGTGGGGAGCGGTCCGTGCCGCGCTCGACGCCTGGGACGGCGAGGGCGTCCCCGACCGGGTCGTGCGGCGCGGCGCCGGCATGCTCGTGGAGAGCCTGGAGGAGCTTTCCGAGGCGCTCGACACCGACGACCCGCCGATGAGCGTGGAGTCGCGGGAGACGTCCGCGGAATAGGGGCGGCGCCGGGCCGGTTCAGCCCGTCGGGAGACCGCTGGGCAGGCTGGTGGGCAGGCCCGTCGGCAGGTTCCCGTCCTTGGACTTCGTGAAGGTGTCCGTCGCCCCCGCGCCCCAGGACACCTTCATGGTCGAGCCGTCGTTGGACTCGATCGTGCCCTTGGTCCGGTCGGTGCTCCCGTCCGCGCACTTCAGGTCGAGCGTCGGCTTGCCGGTGCCGGACACGGTCCCGTTGCACAGGTGTCCGTCGCCGGTGGACAGGGCCACCTGTTCGCCGCCCACCACCAGGACGACGGCCTTGCCGTCCGTCGTCGCGCTCCAGACGCCCTCGGTGTCCCGCGCGGACCCGGACGGCGCGCTGGACGACGCCCCGCTGTCGGGCGCCGCCGAGGACGTCGAGGCGCCCTTGTCCTTGCCGCCGTCACTGTCGTCGCTGCTGCAGCCCGTCACCGCCAGCGCCGCCGCTGCCACCGCGACGCCCGCCACGACCCGCTTCCCGATCCGCACACCGTCCCCCTCGTTCCAACCGCCGACCTGGATTGCGCAGAAGTTACCAGCCGGCAACCACGGCGGTCGGCGTGACGCATCTCTCAGCCCGCCGGGACCCCGCCCTATTGAAAATGGCTCCCATTTTCATATACTGCCTGTATGGCACGCAACGAACTCCGCCCAGTGATCAAGCTCAGGTCCACAGCGGGGACCGGTTACACCTACGTGACCCGCAAGAACCGCAGGAACGACCCCGACCGGGTCACCCTGCGCAAGTACGACCCCGTCGCCGGCCGCCACGTCGACTTCCGAGAGGAGCGCTGACCATGAACAACGCCATCCACCCCGCCTACGGGCCGGTCGTGTTCCGCGACCGCGCCGCGAACCACGCCTTCCTCACCCGCTCGACCATGACGAGCGAGCGCACGATCGAGTGGGAGGACGGGAACACGTACCCGGTCGTGGACGTCGAGATCTCGGACGTGAGCCACCCCTTCTACACGGGCAACCAGCGCGTCCTGGACACGGCGGGCCGCGTCGAGCGCTTCCAGCGCCGCTACGGCTCCGCCTCGTAGCAGGGACCTCAGAAGTAACAGGGGCCTCAGAAGGGGAAGCGGCTCCGGCCGTGCTGCACGGAGATCCACTTCTGCGTCGTGAAGGCCTCCACGGTCGCCTCCCCGTTGAGGCGGCCGAGCCCCGACCGCTTCTCCCCGCCGAAGGCGACCAGCGGCTCGTCGTGCACGGTGCCGTCGTTGACGTGGATCATGCCGGTGTCGATGCGGTGGGCGAACGCCACGCCCCGCTCGATGTCGCCGGTGTGCACCGCCCCGCTCAGCCCGTACGGGGTGTCGTTCGCGATCCGCACCGCCTCCTCGTCCCCGTCGAACGGGACGAGGAGCGCGACCGGGCCGAAGATCTCCTGGCGCAGCACCGGTGAGTCGGCGGGCAGTCCGGTCAGGACGACCGGCTCGACCAGGTTGCCGTCCACCTCACCGCGCAGCAGCACCCTGGCGCCCTCCCGCACCGCCTGTTCCACGACGCCGGAGACCGCGTCGGCCTGCGTCGAGTTGATGAGCGGGCCGATGACCGTCTCCGGGTCGCGCGGGTCGCCCGCCTTGAGCGTCGCCACCTTCGCGACGAACTTCTCCGTGAACTCCTTCTCGACCTTGCGGTCCACGAGGATGCGGTTCGCGGCCATGCAGACCTGGCCCTGGTGCACGTACCGGCTGAAGACCGCCGCGTCGACCGCGTAGTCGATGTCGGCGTCGTCGAGGACGGTCAGGGCGCTGTTGCCGCCGAGTTCCAGCACCGCGTGCTTGAACTGCGAGGCGCACACCGTCGCCACGTGCTGGCCGACCGCGTCCGAGCCGGTGAAGGAGATGACCTTCGGCACGGGGTGCGTGAGCAAGGCGTCGCCGATCTCGGCGATGTCGGTGATGACGACGTTCAGCAGGCCGGGCGGCAGGCCCGCGTCCTCGAAGAGCTTCGCGACCAGCGCGCCGCCGACGACCGGCGTGCACTGGTGCGGCTTGAGCACGACACCGTTGCCCAGCGCGAGCGCGGGCGCCACCGACTTCAGGGACAGCAGGAACGGGAAGTTGAACGGCGAGATCACTCCGACGACCCCGACCGGCACGCGGTAGACGCGGTTCTCCTTGCCGTCCTCGGGGGAGGGGATGACACGGCCCTGCGGGCGCAGTGCCAGCTGGACGGCCTCCCGCAGGAACTCCTTGGCGAGGTGCAGCTCGAACCCGGCCTTCACACGGGTGCCGCCCAGTTCGTCGATGATCGCCTCGGCGATCTCGTCCTCGCGCTCCTCCAGGAGGCGCAGGGCCCGCTCGAAGACGAGGCGGCGCGTGTACGCGTTGGTCCGCGCCCACTCCTTCTGCGCCCGCTCGGCCGCCCGGTACGCCTCGTCGACCTCCTCGACGGAGGCGACGGTGATGGAGGCGAGCTTGTCACCGTTGTACGGGTTGAAGTCGAGGATGTCCCAGGATCCGCGCCCCGTGCGCCACGCACCGTCGATGTACTGCCGGTCGAGATCCGTGAAGTACGCGTGTGACGTCATGGCCGAGATCCTCTGCTGCTGCGCCGGGCACCTGATGTGACGTCATCGTAGGGTGGTTACTTGTCAGTTGTGGATGAACTCCGGACAACTCGTGCCCACAACTGCCGCACCCGTCAGTCGAATTCGGCCGCGATGCGCCGCAACAGCTCCAGGCTCTCCTCCGGCGAGGGGCAGTCCTCCTGGAGCCGCGCCATGGCCTTCTCGTACTGGGCCACGTCCTCGGCCTTGTCCAGGTAGAGGGCGCTGGTGAGCTGTTCGAGGAAGACGACGTCGGAGAGGTCGGACTCCGGGAACGTGAGCAGCGTGAAGGTGCCGGACTCGCCGGCGTGCCAGCCGTGGCTGAACGGCACCACCTGGAGCGTGATGTGCGGCCGCTGCGCGGCCTCGACCAGGTGGTTCAACTGCTCGCGCATCACCGAAGGACCGCCGTGCACCCGGCGCAGCGCGGCCTCGTCCAGGATCAGCCGGACCTCCGGCGCGCGCTCGGCGACCAGCACCTTCTGCCGTGCGAGCCGCAGCGCGACCCGGCGCTCGACCTCCTCGCCGGAGGCGCCGCGCATGCCGCGCTCGACCACCGCGTGCGCGTACGCCTCGGTCTGGAGCAGGCCGTGCACGAACTGGGCCTCGTAGCCGCGGATCACCGACGCGGCGCCCTCCAGTCCCACGTACGTCTGGAACCAGCTGGGCAGCACGTCCGAGTAACTGTGCCACCAGCCCGCGACGTTGGCCTCCTTCACGAGGGAGAGCAGCGCTCCCCGCTCGGCCTCGTCCGTGACTCCGTACAGGGTCAACAGGTCCTCGACGTCCCTCGCCTTGAAGCTCACGCGCCCCAACTCCAAGCGGCTGATCTTGGATTCCGAGGCGCGGATCGAGTATCCGGCGGCCTCGCGGGTGATGCCGCGCGATTCCCTCAGGCGCCTCAGTTGCGAGCCCAACAGAATGCGCCGCACCACCGAGCCGCTCGGATCCCCAGCGGTCACGTCTCTGCCTCCCCATCGGTTCAAGGGCCGAAGTCTGCCATTAAAACGCGGCTGGCTGTATGCGTTCGGTTACAGAAAGGGAGAGATCGCGAAAGACCTGCGCAAGAAGTCGTAGGAAGAAATGACCAAGAAGTGGTACGGGAAGGTCCAAGTCCGGCGCGTGCACGTGCATCTGCCCTTGCATCCGTAGTACGCATTCGGAACGATGGCCGTCACCACCGCTCGCTACGCACGCGAATCTGGGGAGTGCCTCGCATGGGGACGAACGGATCGACCATGCTCGAGCCTTTACGGCAGGGGCTTCCTCCCATCGACCCCTCGGGCGTCTCCGGCTCCGCCTCGTGCGCGCTGCCCGCGCGGTTCGAAGCGGTGGGCAGCGCACGGCAGTTCACCCGCAGGACGCTGTCCGAGTGGGACGTCCCCGAGCGCTTCGACGACATCTGTCTGGTCGTCTCCGAACTCGTCACCAACGCCCTGCGGCACGCGCTGCCCGGGGATGCCCCGGACGACCAGGAGCCGCCCGTACGGCTGCACTTGATGCGCTGGACGACGCGTGTGGTGTGCGCGGTGCGCGACCCCAGTGATGACAGCCCCGCGACCGGTGAACCGCAGGACGACTGCTCCGCCGAGTCCGGGCGCGGTCTCTTCCTCGTCGAGTCCTTCAGCGACAGCTGGGGCTGGCACCCGCTGGCCGGGACGCTCAGCGGCAAGGTGGTCTGGGCGCTGTTCCGGCTGTGACCGCGGGCGGCCCGCCTCAGGCGCCGGGGGTCACGAGATGGTCGAACTCGCCGTCCTTCACACCGAGCAGCATCGCCTCGATCTCGGCGGGCGTGTAGACGAGGGCGGGCCCCTCCGGGTAGTTGGAGTTGCGCACGGCCACGCGGCCACCGGGCAACTTGGCGAACTCCACGCAGGAACCCTGCGAGTTGCTGTGCCTGCTCTTCTGCCAGACCACTCCGTGCAGATCCGTGGCCGCCATGCCGTTGTACACGTGGTGCACGGTTCGCTCCCCGGTGGTGATCAACTGTCCCAACTGTGCGAGAGCATAGCTGCGTTCACATGCGGCTGCATGGGCAGATGCACGTGCACGCGCGGTGTTCCGTTGGTTACAGCACACTGTGCATCTGCCCTTCCCCGACCCTCTCATGCAAGCGCTCCCCATAGCGGCCAGGATCTGACCTACATGGCTCCTACTGTTCTTCTGTCACCCCGACACGAGAGGCGGCCGCCATGGTCATGCACGTGAACCCCGAAGCCCCCGGCGACGAGCGCGGGGCCCTGCTCGCCTTCATCGACGAACAGCGCGGCGGCATCCGCCGGGCCCTGCTCGGCCTCACCGACGAGCAGGCCGCCGCGACACCGAGCGCCAGCGAGCTCTCCCTCTCCGGACTCCTCAAGCACGTGGCCGAGGTCGAGCAGGGATGGATCGCGAGGGCGCGACAGATCGCCCCGGACATCCAGCGGTCGGCGGAGAACTGGGGCGACAGCTTCCGCCTCGTCGGCGACGAGACGGTCCAGCACATGCTCGACTACTACGAGGACGTCGCCCGCCGCACCGAGGAGTTCTTCCGCGCGGCGCCCAGCCTGGACGACACGTTCCCGCTCCCGCCCGACCCGTGGTTCTTCGGCTGCCCCGCCGTCTCCGTGCGCTGGCTCGGCCTGCACCTGATCCGCGAGACGGCCCGGCACGCCGGCCACGCCGACATCATCCGGCAGTCCCTCGACGGCAAGACCGCCTACGAACTGATCGCCCTCGCGCAGAACTGAGCGGCCGGTGGCCATACGCTGGCCGTATGTCAGCGATCCGCCTCCTGGTCCTCGGAGCCGTGCGCCAGCACGGGCGCGCCCACGGCTACCAGGTGCGCAGCGACCTGGAGTACTGGGGCGCGCACGAGTGGTCGAACGCCAAGCCGGGCTCCGTCTACCACGCCCTCAAGCAGATGGCGAAGGAAGGACTCCTGGTCGCGCACGAGACGGAACCGTCCCCGGCCGGCGGCCCGCCGCGCACCGAGTACGAGATCACACGGCGCGGCAGCGAGGAGTACTTCGCCCAGCTCCGCTCCGCCCTCACCGCGTACGACCAGCGGCCCGACAGCCTGACCGCCGCGCTCGGCTTCATGGTCGACCTGCCGCGCGCGGAGGCCGTCGCCCTGCTCGGCGAGCGGGTGCGCCGCATCGAGGAGTGGCGCACCGCCGTCACCGAGGACTACACGCCCGAGGGCGGCCCCGAGCAGCTCGGCCACATCGGCGAGATCATGAACTACTGGGTGCACTCCGCCGACACCGGCGCGGAGTGGACCCGCGCCCTGATCGGCCGCATCGAGGGCGGCGCCTACACGTTCGCGGGCGAGGGCGAGCCGTTCGTGGGGGTGCTCGCGGACGGCCAGGAGAACCCGTACGCCCAAGCCTGAGAACTAGTGGTGGAAGCTGGTCGCCGCGCCCCGGTCACGGGTGAAGGGGTGCGGCTGGCGGCGCAGCTCCGGGAGGAGCCGGTTCAGGTCCTCGACGAGGAGCTGGGCGAGGTCCGCCGAGAAGCCGTTGCGGCACACGATCCGGAGCACCGCCAGGTCCTCGCGGTTCGCCGGGAACGTGTACGCGGGCACCAGCCAGCCGCGCTCCCGCAGCCGCCGCGACACGTCGAACACGTCGAAGGCGGTCACCTCCGGCGCCGTCGTGAACGCGAAGACCGGCAGCTCGTCGCCGCGTGTGACCAGGCGGAAGTCGCCCAGCGCCTCGATCCGCTCGGCCAGGCCGCGCGCCACGTCGCGCGACGCCTGCTGGACGGCCCGGTAACCCTCCCGGCCGAGGCGCAGGAACATGTAGTACTGCGCGACCACCTGGGCCCCGGGCCGCGAGAAGTTCAGGGCGAAGGTCGGCATGTCGCCGCCCAGGTAGTTCACGCGGAAGACCAGCTCCTCGGGGAGTGCCTCCGCCGAACGCCACAGGGCCCAGCCCACCCCCGGGTAGACCAGGCCGTACTTGTGGCCCGAGGTGTTGATCGACGCCACGCGCGGCAGCCGGAAGTCCCACACCAGGTCCGGGTCGAGGAAGGGCGCCACCATCGCACCCGACGCCCCGTCCACGTGCACGGGGATGTCGAGCCCGGTCCGCTCCTGGAGGGCGTCCAGCGCCGCGCACAGATCGGCGATCGGCTCGTAGGAGCCGTCGAAGGTGGAGCCGAGGACGCCGACGACACCGATCGTGTTCTCGTCGCACAGCTCGGCCGCCGCCGCCGGGTCGAGGTGGAAGCGGTCGCCCTCCATCGGCACCTGCCGCGCCTCGACCTCCCAGAAATTGCAGAACTTCTCCCAGCAGACCTGCACGTTCACGCCCATGACGAGATTGGGCCGGGCGTCACGGGACGGATAGCGGTCCGCGTTCTTCTGGGCCCAGCGCCGCTTGAGCGCCATCCCGGCGAGCATGCACGCCTCGCTGGACCCCGTCGTCGAACAGCCGACGGTGGCCGACGGGTCCGGCGCGTTCCACAGGTCGGCGAGCATCGCCACGCAGCGCTTCTCCAGCTCGGCGGTGCGCGGGTACTCGTCCTTGTCGATCATGTTCTTGTCCCGGCACTCGCCCATCAGCACCCCGGCCTGCGGCTCCATCCACGTGGTGACGAAGGTGGCGAGGTTGAGGCGGGCGTTCCCGTCGAGCATCAGCTCGTCGTGCACGAGCTGGTACGCGGTCATGGGCGCGAGCGGCCGGTCCGGCAGCCGGTGCTTGGGCGGCGCGTCGACCATCCCGGCCGTCGGGTTGGCCTCCCCGAAGATCGGGTTGACGGAGAGGCGGGGTTCGCCGGGTTTGTCGGACGGGCTCTGATGCAGCGGAGACATGCCGTCAACTCCTGTGATCGAGGGGAATTCCAGGGCGGGCAGAGGTATCGGCGCAAGGGCGTTCCGCCCTCCGAGAGTCGCACCCGCGCCCGCCCGGTCACCAGGAGCCGAAGCCGCGGCTGCAGAGCCCACGGCGCCACTGTATGCGGACATAGTGCGCATAACACTCGGGGCGCGGAGGGAGCTTGCACCTCACGCGGCGTGAGGAGCCAGGCTTGCGACCACGGACGACAGCGGGAACGCGACGACGATCAGGAGGACCCGCGATGAGCTACCCGGTGGGCCAGGTGGCCGGATTCGCCGGTGTCACCGTGCGGACCCTGCACCACTACGACGAGATCGGCCTGCTCGTGCCCGGCGGACGCAACCACGCGGGCCACCGCCGCTACACCGACGCCGACCTCGACCGGCTCCAGCGAATCCTCTTCTACCGCGAGCTGGGCTTTCCCCTGGACGAGGTGCGGACCCTGCTCGACGACCCCGCGACGGACCCGCGCGAACATCTGCGGCGCCAACACGAGGTCCTCGTCGCCCGTATCGAACGACTGCGAAAGATGGCCGAGGCCGTCGAACACGCCATGGAGGCACAGAAGATGGGGATCCAGCTCACGCCCGAGGAGCGCTTCGAGGTCTTCGGGGACAAGGACCCGGAGCGGTACGCGCAGGAGGCCGAGGAGCGCTGGGGCGGCACCGAGGCGTACGCCGAGTCGCAGCGCCGGGCCGCCGGCTACACCAAGGAGGACTGGAAGCGCCTCCAGGCCGAGACCGACGACTGGAGCGCGCGCTACGCGGCCCTCGTCGCCTCCGGCGCCCCCGCGACCGGCGAGGACGCCATGGACCTGGCCGAGGAGCACCGCGCGCACATCTCGCGCTGGTTCTACGAGTGCCCTTACGCGATGCACGTCTGCCTCGGCGACATGTACGTGGCCGACGAGCGGTTCAAGGCGTTCTACGACGCCATGGGCGAGGGCGTCGCGGAGCACCTGCGGGACGCCGTCCACGCGAACGCCGCCCGGCACGGCGGCTGACCCGGCAGGTTTGCCACAGTTGGGGCACAGTGCATCCTGAAGGGGCCACTGGAACCTGGCACAGGCGATGGGCGTTGATAACTTTGCACCATCATTGCCTTGCCCGACCTTCGTATCGGTCTGTTCCGTACCGTTTCCCAAGCCCCCAGGAGCCCGGACCCGTGATGACGCTTGCTCTCGGACCAAGCTGGCTGGACCCGGACTACCTGCTGAACACGTTCGGCATCTGGGGTCTGCTGCTGATCGTGTTCGCCGAGTCGGGGCTCCTGATCGGCTTCTTCCTGCCGGGCGACTCGCTGCTGTTCACCACGGGCCTGCTGATCACGGCGGGCACGATGGACTTCCCGCTGGGGGGCGCGGTCGCCCTGATCTGCGTCGCGGCGATCCTGGGCGACCAGGCGGGCTATCTCTTCGGCAAGAAGGTCGGCCCCTCGCTGTTCCGGCGCCCCGACTCCAAGCTGTTCAAGCAGGAGAACGTGCAGAAGGCGCACGAGTTCTTCGAGAAGCACGGCCCCAAGTCGCTGGTCCTGGCCCGGTTCGTGCCGATCGTCCGCACCTTCACGCCGATCATCGCCGGTGTCTCCGGCATGAAGTACCGCTCGTTCATCACGTACAACGTGATCGGCGGCATCCTGTGGGGCGCGGGCGTGACGCTGCTCGGCTCCTGGCTCGGCAACATCGCGTTCGTGCACAAGAACATCGAGGCGATCCTGATCCTGATTGTCCTGGTCTCGGTGGTGCCGATCGCGATCGAGTTCCTGCGGGCGCGGGGCAAGTCCAAGAAGGCGGCCCGGGAGAACCCGGGCCCCGCCGGTGACCAGGCACAGCCCCCGGTTCAGGGGCAGCGCGGCCGCCACGCCAAGCGGTAGGGCCGTTTCCCCCGGAAGCTCTAGAAGCCGCGCGTCCGCTTGGCCGCGCGGCGGTTCGCCGCCCCCGGCGAGCGCAGGAAGAGCCGGGAGATCTCGCCACCGAGGTTCACCCCGATGGCGATGGCCAGGGCGAGCGCGGCCGCCTTCGACAGCGAGACGATCCCGTGGTTCACGTCGTTGTGCGCGATCGCGAGCAGCCCGAAGTACGTGGCCGAACCGGGCAGCAGCGGGCCGATCGCGGCCGTGACGTAGGGCAGCGCCGACGCGAACCGGTAGCGGGAGAACAGCTGGCCGAACAGGCCGACGAGCCCGGCCGCGGCGGCGGTGGAGGCGACCGGCGAGATGCCGCCCGCGTCGTGCATCGCCCCGTAGACCACCCAGGCCACCCCGCCGTTGAGCGTCACGGCGAGCACGGTCGAACGTTCCTGCTGGAGCAGGACGGCGAACGCGAGCGACAGCGCCATCGACGCGGCGATCTGCCAGTACGGTCGGTGGACGGGGTGCAGCGCCGCCTCGGGGTTGAGCTCCGCGTGCAATTGCACACCGACGTACAGCATGATCAGCACGCCGATGACGATGCCGACGAAGAAGTACATGACTTCGAGCAGACGTGCCGCGGCCGTGATGTAGAAGCCGGTCAGGCCGTCCTGCACGCCCGCGACCAGCGCCCGCCCGGGCAGCAGCGCAAAGAGTCCACCGGTGATCACCGCCGACGCCTTCACGTCCACATGGGCGAGCGTGAGCACCAGGCCGATCGCGGCGGGTGGCATCGCGGCCACCGTGAACTGGTAGAACTCCGGGAACCCGCGGCCCGCGCAGAGCCAGGCCAGCCGGTCGCCGAGCATCGCGCCGACCGCCGCCGCGACGAAGACCAGCGGGTCACCGCCGACGAGGACGGAGGCGGACCCGGCGAGCAGGCCGTTCGCCCCGGTCAGCGCCCAGCCCGGGTAGGGGTGGCGGTTGCGGCGGATCTCCGCGAGCCGCCGGTAGGCCTCTTCGAGCGTGACGTCGACCTCGTCGTCGCTGATGTCGTCGACGAGACGGAACACGGCCGCGAGCCGGTTGTAGTCGGTGCCGCGGCGGCGCACGGTGCGTGACGCGGTCACCGGGTCGTCGACGAGCGAGGGCTGGAAGGTGATCGAAAGCAGCGTGAACGTCACCGTCGGCTCGCACCGGTCGAGCCCGTAGGAGCGGCACACGGCGAACATCGCCGCCTCCACGTCCTCGGCGCCCTCACCACCCGCGAGCAGCAGCTCCCCGATGCGCAGGGTCAGGTCGAGCACGCGCGGCACGGCGGGCCCCGTGTCGTCCTGCTTCTGCACCGCCTCGGGCGCGGGCCGGTCGGCGACCGGCATCCGCAGCATCGTGCGCATCCGGTCCTGCCAGGGCGCCTCCTTGGTCAGCTTGACCATGGGGATGCCGTGCGCCGGGGTGAACGCGGGCGGGGACTGGCGCGAGCTGTACGTCCTCGGCGGGGTGAAGGCGGAGCCCTCGGCGTCCGGCGCCTCGGACGGCTGGACGTTCAGGCCCTCGGGGAGCGCGAACTCCGAGGTCGTCGACGACTCGTCGTCCACCGGCGCAGGCGCGGTCACCACCCCGGTCGGCTGGGTGAACTGGCTGCGGGCCTCGTCGGACTGCGGCTTGCGGTCCTCCAGGGCCTCCGTCTCCCGTTCCGTCACCTCTGTGGCACCTCTGTGCTTCCTCGCCCGACGTACGTCCGCCTACGCACGTCTACGTACTAAGCGTCTGCCTCCCGTACGACTCAGTATGCGCACTCCCACACGAACGGGCCGCACGGCCTCGGCTGAGGTCGTGCGGCCCGTGGGTGAACCTTTCGGTCAGTGACCGGTCATCGACCGGTCAGTGGCCGCCCTGGTCCTGGGCACGCTTGTACGAGCGCTCGATCTCGGCCTCGGCCTCGGTGCGGCCCACCCAGTCGGCGCCCTCGACGGACTTGCCGGGCTCCAGGTCCTTGTAGACCTCGAAGAAGTGCTGGATCTCCAGGCGGTCGAACTCGGAGACGTGGTGGATGTCGCGCAGGTGCTCCATGCGCGGGTCCGTCGCCGGGACGCACAGCAGCTTGTCGTCGCCGCCGGCCTCGTCCGTCATCCGGAACATGCCGATGGCGCGGCACTTGATGAGGCAGCCCGGGAAGGTCGGCTCGTCCAGGATGACCAGGGCGTCCAGCGGGTCGCCGTCCTCGCCGAGGGTGTTCTCGACGAACCCGTAGTCCGTCGGGTAGGCGGTCGAGGTGAACAGACGACGGTCCAGACGGATCCGACCGGTCTCGTGGTCGACCTCGTACTTGTTCCGCGAACCCTTCGGAATCTCGATCGTGACGTCGAACTCCACCGGTGGCTCCTCCATGATCAACACATACGACTGGTGGTTAAGTGTCCCTCACGCAGGTGTGTGATCGCGAAAGGGGCTGGTCCGCGGTGCCGGAGCCGAAGGCTTCGCAGCTCTTGACGAGCGCGGCGAAGACCGCTGCCACAGCGGTGGTACGAGCGAGGACCAGGCACGTCGCGGCAGGCGCGACGGCGGTGGGCCTTGCCCTGGCGGCCGTCGTGGTGGCCACGACCGGTCCCTGGGACGCTTCCGGCCAGCGTAAGGCCGAGGCGGACCGGGCGGCCGTTCAGGTGGCCTGGGGTGGCGCAGATCACGGCGGTGCGCCGGGCACCCGACCCGGCGCGCCGCCCGCCGCGCCGAGCGCCCCCGCGGTGCTCGCCGCGCCCGGCGCGAGGGTGCCGGGGCCCACGCCGGGCGCCCTGGCCGAGGTCCTCGACCCGCTCCTGAGGGACCCCGCGCTGGGTACGCACCGCACGGCCGCGGTCGTCGACGCCGCCACCGGCAAGCGGCTGTACG
Source organism: Streptomyces sp. NPDC046939 (assembly GCF_040644575.1). Classification (NCBI taxonomy): domain Bacteria; kingdom Bacillati; phylum Actinomycetota; class Actinomycetes; order Kitasatosporales; family Streptomycetaceae; genus Streptomyces; species Streptomyces sp. NPDC046939. The sequence goes on along the minus strand of NZ_JBEYWV010000009.1, from coordinate 70,159 downwards.
GCAGATCCGCGGGCGACGCGCTGACCCCGGCGTCCACGACCAAGCTGGCCACGGCGGTCGCCGCGCTGTCGGCGGCCGGGCCCGATCACCGCATTGCGACCCGTACGGTGCTCGACAAGGCGGCCCGAAAGCTCGTTCTGGTCGGGGGCGGCGACCCCACGCTGACGGCGCGTCAGAAGAATCCTTACGGCGCCGCCAGCCTGCGCACTCTCGCCGACAAAACCGCCGCGTCGCTCAAGGCGGCCGGCACCACCGAGATCACCCTGACGTACGACACCTCGCTCTACTCCGGGCCCACCACCCACCCGATCGGCCCCAACGAGAACCTCGCCCAGGTCACCGCCCTCATGGCCGACGAGGCCCGCACCGACGACTCGACCAGCGGCCCCGCCACGCGCGCGGCGGACCCCGCGGCGTCGGCGGCCCACACCTTCGCCGACCTGCTGCGCGAGCGCGGCGTCAGGACGAAGGGCGGCGACCCGCGCGCGGCCAAGGCGCCCGCCGGGGCCGAGGACGTCGCCAAGGTCGAGTCACCCCCGCTGTCCGCCCTGGTCGAGCGCATGCTGACGCACAGCGACAACGACATCGCCGAAGCCCTCGCCCGGCAGGCCGCCATCGCCGCGCACGAGGACCACTCCTTCGCCGGAGCGGGCAAGGCCATAAGGAAACAGCTCGACAAGCTCGGCCTGCCCCTCGCCGGGACCCGCTTCGCCGACGGCAGCGGCCTCGACCGCGCCGACAAGGTCTCCGCGAACCTCCTCACCGGCCTGCTCGCCAAAGCCGCCGAACCCCGCCGCCCCGCACTGCGCTCCGTGCTCACCGGACTGCCCGTCGCGGGCTTCACCGGCACGCTCAGCAGCCGCTACGACGACGCGGCCGACGCCTCCGGAACGGGCCTGGTCCGCGCCAAGACCGGCACCCTGACCGGCGTGAACACCCTGGCCGGCACGGTCGTCGACGCCGACGGCCGCCTCCTGGTCTTCGCCTTCCTGACCCAGAACGCCCCCGGCCCCCAGTCGGCCCAAGCGGGCCTGGACCGCCTGGCCTCCACACTCGCCAACTGCGGCTGCCGCTGACCGTGGCGGGGAGCGGCTTTCCCCGCTCGGTGGGGGCCGACAGTGGTTTCCGCCGCACCATGCTCGGAGCGCCCCCGTCGGCGTGCGTGAGCCGTCGGGGCTTGACCGGCGTCCGTACCGGGGCCGGTGGGCGCCCGCCCTTGGACGGCCCGGGCCCGCTCTGATCCGCCTCTCCCGGCGGAGCCGACCGCGGCTGCCGCTGAACACAGCCGGGCGCAACCCCCTCCGCGCGCGGAAGGGGTCACGTACCGTTGACGCATGACGAGCATCGGCGGTGCTGCCAGTTCAGGGATGGTCGACTGGAACCTCGCGGTGGCGACCGCGACCCGACTCGTACGACCAGGTCCGGAAGTCAGCCGCGACGAGGCACGGGCCATCGTCGCGGAGCTGCGCCGACACGCGAAGGCGTCCGAGGAGCACGTACGCGCGTACACGCGCATGGCGACCGAGGACGTGCACGACACCCCCGTCCTGGTCGTGGACCGGCCGGGCTGGGTGCGGGCCAACGTCGAGGGTTTCCGCGAGATCCTCAAGCCCCTCCTCGACAAGATGCAGCAGCGCCGCTCGGGCGCGGGCGGCGCCGTGCTCGGCGCGGTCGGCGGCAAGGTCACCGGCGTCGAACTCGGCATGCTCCTGTCGTTCATGTCCTCCCGCGTCCTCGGCCAGTACGAGACCTTCGCCCCGCCCTCCCGTGACCTCCCGGCCGCGCCGGACGGCGGCGGGCGCCTGCTCCTCGTCGCGCCGAACATCGTCCACGTCGAGCGCGAACTCGAGGTCGACCCGCACGACTTCCGGCTCTGGGTCTGCCTCCACGAGGAGACGCACCGCACCCAGTTCACCGCGGTGCCCTGGCTCCGCGACCACCTGGAGGGCGAGATCCAGTCGTTCCTCGCCGAGACCGAGGTCGACCCCTCCACCTTCCTGGAGCGGATCAGGGAAGCCGCCCAGTCCCTCGCGGGCGGACGCCCCGAGGGCGAGGAGGACGACGGCGGCCGCTCCCTCGTCGAGCTCGTCCAGTCCCCGGCCCAGCGCGAGATCCTGGCCCGCCTCACCGCCGTCATGTCGCTCCTGGAGGGCCACGCCGACTACGTCATGGACGGCGTCGGCCCGGCCGTCGTACCGACCGTCGGCGAGATCCGCGAGAAGTTTCAGCAGCGCAGGCAGAAGGGCGCCTCCCGGCTCGACCTGGCCCTGCGCAAGCTCCTCGGCCTCGACGCCAAGCTGCGCCAGTACCGCGACGGCGAACGGTTCGTGCGTGCCGTCGTCGACCAGGTCGGCATGGACGGCTTCAACCGCGTCTGGACGTCGCCCAACACGCTCCCCACCAAAGCGGAGATCGCCAAACCCGCGGACTGGGTCGCGCGGGTGCACAACAAGGCGGACGGAGCTCACGACACCCCGTGAACCGCGTCCGGAAGTGCTCAGGATCACCCATCCGAGGGACCGTGGCCCGCGGGTAGGCGTGCGATGCTCAGGGAATGGCTCGGCTCTGTCACCATCAAGGCACTCTGCGTGACCGATCCCACCGGAAAACCGTTGAGCGACTGAGCCAGCTCTCTTTCTGGCGCCCACCTCCCAGACACGGAATGAAGGGAACCGGACATGGGTCCCCATCCTGCGGTCGCGGCGATACGCCTGGCGGTCCGCCGCGTACTCCACGACGTCCTCAGCGCACACCCCCAGCCCCCCGGCGATGAACAGCCGAGCCCCCTCGTGCTCGTCGCCTGCTCCGGCGGCGCCGACTCCATGGCGCTCGCCTCCGCCCTCGCCTTCGAGGCGCCCAAGCTCGGCATCCGCGCCGGTGGCATCACCGTCGACCACGGTCTGCAGCCCGGCTCCGACGCCCGGGCCGAGGACGTCGTCCTGCGCCTGACCGCCCTCGGCCTGAACCCCGCCGAGTCCGTCGCCGTCCAGGTCGGCCGCGCGGGCGGCCCCGAAGCCGCCGCACGCGACGCCCGCTACGCCGCCCTCGACGACGCCGCCCAGCGCCACGGCGCCGCCGCCGTCCTCCTCGGCCACACCCGCGACGACCAGGCCGAGACCGTCCTGCTCGGCCTCGCCCGCGGCTCCGGCATCCGCTCCCTGTCCGGCATGGCCCCCGTCTCCGGCGGGCCGGGTGCCGAGAACCGCTACCGGCGCCCCTTCCTCCAGCTCGACCGCCAGACCGCCCGCAAGGCCTGCCTCGTGCAGCACCTGCCCGTCTGGGACGACCCCCACAACACGGACCCCGCCTACACCCGCTCCCGGCTGCGCCACGAAGGGCTGCCCGCCCTGGAGAAGGCGCTCGGCAAGGGCGTCGTCGAGGCCCTCGCCCGTACGGCCCGGCTCTCTCGGGACGACGCGGACGCCCTGGACGCCTGGGCCGGCCAGGCCGCCGACTCCGTACGGGACGCGGCGGGGCTCCTGGAGTGCGCGAAGCTCTACGCGCTGCCGCCCGCCGTGCGCCGCCGCGTCCTGCGCAAGGCCGCCATCGAGGCGGGCGCACCGGCCGGCGCGCTCTTCGCCCGGCACATCGAGGAAGTCGACCGTCTGATCACCGGCTGGCGCGGCCAGGGAGAGATCAACCTCCCGGGCAAAGTCGTCGCTCAGCGCCAGGGTGGCAGACTGGTCATCCGGCAAGGCTGACACCGCGGCTCACGTCGCGGCGGCCGGTGGGACGACCGAAAGTGATGCGGGTGGACGCGAAAGACATGGGCACCGACCTCAAGTCGGTGCTCATCACCAAGGAAGAGATCGACGCGAAGCTGGCCGAACTGGCCGCCAAGGTCGACGCGGAGTACGCGGGCAAGGACCTGCTCATCGTCGGGGTCCTCAAGGGCGCCGTCATGGTCATGGCGGACCTGGCACGCGCCCTGTCCACCCCCGTCACGATGGACTGGATGGCGGTGTCCTCGTACGGCGCGGGCACCCAGTCCTCCGGCGTCGTGCGGATCCTCAAGGACCTCGACACCGACATCAAGGGCAAGCACGTCCTGATCGTCGAGGACATCATCGACTCCGGGCTGACGCTGTCCTGGCTGCTCACCAACCTCGGCTCGCGCGAGCCCGCCTCCCTGGAGGTCTGCACGCTGCTGCGCAAGCCGGAGGCGGCCAAGGTCGCCATCGACGTGAAGTGGGTCGGCTTCGACATCCCGAACGAGTTCGTCGTCGGCTACGGCCTGGACTACGCGGAGAAGTACCGCAACCTGCCGTTCGTCGGCACGCTCGCGCCGCACGTCTACGGCGGCTGAGCACCCCCGAGGCGGCCGGGAACCCTCAGGGGCTCCCCGCCGTTGGAGCATGCGAAGGGTCGTTTGTCGGTCGTCCCGTGCGGCGTCGGGTGACAATGCTGGGGTACCGTCCGAAGAACAGTTCTTCAAACAGCTTCAAACAGCCTTATCAAACTCACTATGGCAGGAGGGACGGGGCGTCATCGCTCCGTATGGATGGACGTGAAGCGATACTTCCGTGGGCCGGTCATGTGGATCGTGCTGGCCGTCCTTGCCGTGGTCGTGTTGATGCAGGTCGTCGGTTCGTCCGGCGGCTACAAGACGGTGGACACCGGCCAGGTCATTCAGGCCATCAACGACAACAAGGTGGAGTCGGCCAAGCTCACCACCGGCGATGAAAGCACCATCAAGGTCGAGCTGAAGGACGGCCAGAAGGTCGAGGGCTCCAGCAAGATCCAGGCGAGCTACATCGGCGACCAGGGCGTCGACGTGGCCAAGAGCCTGCAGGCCAAGTTCGAGGACAAGCAGATCCCCGACGGGTACACCGTTTCCCCGTCGAAGCAGAACCCCTTCGTGGGCATCCTGCTCTCCCTGCTGCCCTTCGTCCTGATCGTCGTCGTCTTCCTGTTCCTGATGAACCAGATGCAGGGCGGCGGCTCCCGGGTCATGCAGTTCGGGAAGTCCAAGGCCAAGCTCATCACCAAGGACACCCCGAAGACGACGTTCGCCGACGTGGCGGGGTCGGACGAGGCCGTCGAGGAGCTCCACGAGATCAAGGAGTTCCTCCAGGAGCCGGCCAAGTTCCAGGCCGTCGGCGCCAAGATCCCCAAGGGCGTGCTGCTCTACGGCCCGCCCGGAACCGGCAAGACGCTCCTCGCGCGCGCCGTCGCCGGCGAGGCCGGGGTCCCGTTCTACTCGATCTCCGGCTCCGACTTCGTCGAGATGTTCGTCGGTGTCGGTGCCTCCCGCGTCCGTGACCTCTTCGAGCAGGCCAAGGCGAACGCCCCGGCGATCGTCTTCGTCGACGAGATCGACGCGGTCGGCCGCCACCGCGGCGCCGGCCTCGGCGGCGGTCACGACGAGCGCGAGCAGACCCTCAACCAGCTGCTCGTCGAGATGGACGGCTTCGACGTGAAGGGCGGCGTCATCCTGATCGCCGCCACCAACCGGCCCGACATCCTCGACCCGGCGCTGCTGCGCCCGGGCCGCTTCGACCGGCAGATCGCCGTCGACCGCCCGGACATGCAGGGGCGCCTCGAGATCCTCAAGGTGCACCAGAAGGGCAAGCCCGTCGCGCCCGACGTCGACCTGTCGGCCGTCGCGCGCCGCACCCCGGGCTTCACCGGCGCCGACCTGTCGAACGTGCTGAACGAGGCGGCGCTGCTCACGGCGCGCTCGGACAAGAAGCTGATCGACAACAAGATGCTGGACGAGGCGATCGACCGCGTGGTCGCGGGCCCGCAGAAGCGGACCCGGATCATGTCCGACAAGGAGAAGAAGATCACCGCGTACCACGAGGGCGGACACGCCCTGGTCGCGGCGGCCTCCCCGAACTCCGACCCGGTCCACAAGATCACGATCCTCTCCCGCGGCCGCGCCCTCGGCTACACGATGGTGCTCCCGGACGAGGACAAGTACTCGACCACGCGCAACGAGATGCTCGACCAGCTCGCCTACATGCTGGGCGGCCGCGCGGCCGAGGAGCTCGTCTTCCACGACCCGACGACGGGCGCGGCGAACGACATCGAGAAGGCCACCAGCACGGCCCGCGCGATGGTCACGCAGTACGGCATGACCGAGCGGCTCGGCGCGATCAAGTTCGGCGGCGACAACACGGAGCCGTTCCTCGGCCGTGAGATGGGCCACCAGCGCGACTACTCGGAAGAGGTCGCGGCCCTCGTCGACGAAGAGGTCAAGAAGCTCATCGAGACCGCGCACAACGAGGCGTGGGAGATCCTCGTCGAGAACCGCGACGTCCTGGACAACCTGGTCCTCGCGCTGCTCGAGAAGGAGACGCTGAACAAGGAGGAGATCGCCGAGATCTTCGCCCCGATCGTGAAGCGTCCGGCCCGCCCCGCGTGGACCGGCTCCTCCCGCCGCACCCCCTCGACCCGCCCGCCGGTGCTCTCCCCCAAGGAGCTCTCGCTGACGAACGGGGCGAACGGGACGGCGCCCGCCATCGAGTCCACCACCCCGGTGGACACGGTGAAGGAAGACCGCCCCGAGAGCTGACACGAGGCGACTCACAGCCCGGAATGCAGGCCGCGTCCCCCACGCTTTACGGTGTGGGGGACGCGGCCTTTTGTGCGACCGCGCCTGCACTTGACGAGAAGAGGCACCTCATGACCGACCCGGTGACGCTGGACGGCGACGGCACGATCGGCGAGTTCGACGAGAAGCGCGCCGAGAACGCCGTGCGCGAACTGCTCATCGCCGTCGGTGAGGACCCGGACCGTGAGGGCCTGCGGGAGACCCCGGCCCGGGTGGCCCGCGCGTACAGGGAGATCTTCGCGGGCCTGTGGCAGAAGCCCGAGGACGTCCTGACGACGACGTTCGACCTGGGCCACGACGAGATGGTCCTGGTGAAGGACATCGAGGTCCAGTCGAGCTGTGAGCACCACCTCGTGCCGTTCGTGGGCGTCGCGCACGTCGGCTACATCCCGTCGGCCGACGGCAAGATCACCGGTCTGTCGAAGCTGGCCCGCCTCGTCGACGTCTACGCCCGCCGTCCGCAGGTCCAGGAGCGGCTGACCACGCAGATCGCGGACTCCTTGATGGAGATACTGGAGCCGCGCGGCGTCATCGTCGTCGTCGAGTGCGAGCACATGTGCATGTCGATGCGGGGTGTGCGCAAGCACGGCGCCAAGACGATCACGTCGGCGGTGCGGGGCCAGCTCCGGGACGCGGCGACGCGCAACGAGGCGATGAGCCTGATCATCGGCCGCTGAGCCCCTCAGCGGCCCGTGGGCCGGTCAGGCGGCCGTCGCCGTGCCCTCGGTGTCGTCGTCCTCCGGGAGCTTGCAGACGCGCTCCAGGAAGAGGGCCGCCGCTATCACCGCGATCCCGGCGAGGACCGAGAAGCCCGCGTAGATGGCCTGATCGCGTCGGGCCGGGACCTCCAGCCACTCCAGGAGGAAGACACCGGTGCCGCCGTACATCCCGGCCACCAGGGCCGCGACCAGCGCGCTGGCCTGGCCGAAGACCAGCGCCCGGGCGGCCATCATCGGGTCGACGCCCTTCGCCTCCGGGCGCCGCTCGCGCTGGGCCTTGAGCCGGGAGCGGATGGACAGGGCCGTCGCGAGGAGCACGGCGGCGATCACCGCGAGGACGATCGGCGCGGCCAGCGGGACCTTCGGCAGCGTGCCGAGGGAGTCCCACAGCCGGGCGCCGGCCCAGGACAGCACCCCGGCGGCCAGGAACAGGCCCGCCAACGTCCTGATGCGCAGTTGCTTCATCCCCGTGCATAGCCCTTCATGTGTCCCCGGGCCCCGTCTTCCCGGCCTGCCCGCACGACCTTAACGATTACTCGGGCAGCCGGAGTTCCAGGTCGGCGCGCGGCGCCACCCCGTCGCGGGGCACACCGGACAGCAGCTCGGCGACCGGACCCAGGCCGGGCACCTGCGCGTCCGGCTCCACGTCGTGCCACGGGGCGAGGACGAAGGCCCGCTCGTGGGCGCGCGGGTGCGGCAGCGTGAGCGTCGGGTCGTCGGAGACCACCTCGGCGTAGGCGACGATGTCGACGTCGAGGGTGCGCGGGCCCCAGCGCTCGTCCCGGACGCGGTGGAACGCCTCCTCGACGGCGTGCGCGCGCTCCAGGAGCGAGGCGGGCGGCAGCGTCGTCTTCAGCACCACCACCGCGTTGAAGTACGAGGGCTGGCTGCCGGGCTCGACGCCCCACGGCTCCGTCTCGTAGACCGGCGAGACCGCTTTGACGCGGACGCCCGGGGTGTCCTCCAGGGCGTCGACGGCGCCCTGGAGGGTCTCCAGGCGGTTGCCCAGGTTGGCGCCGAGGGAGAGGACGGCGCGCCGGGGGTTGGAGAGCGTGGTGTCGGCGGCGTCGACCTGCGCCGTCACCGAGGTCGGCACCGGCTGGACGGTCGGGTCGAACTGCGTCTGGTTCATACTCGGCTCCGGGTGATGGTGACGGTCACGTCGTCGAAGGGCACGGTGATCGGGGCGTCCGGCTTGTGGACGCACACCTCGACCTCCTCCACCCCGTCGTGCTTCAGGCACGTACGGGCGATGCGCTCCGCGAGCGTCTCGATGAGGTCGACCGGCTCGCCCGCGACGACGGCCACCACCTCCTCCGCCACGATGCCGTAGTGCACGGTCTTCGTCAGGTCGTCGTCGGCCGCGGCCGCCCGGGTGTCCAGACCGAGCACCAGGTCCACGATGAAGGTCTGGCCCTCCTCGCGCTCCCGGGGGAAGACGCCATGGTGCCCGCGGGCCTTGAGGCCGCGCAGCGCGACACGATCCACGCGAATCACTCCTGCAGTCGTCGGTGAAGGCCGCTCACGCCGATGTGCGGTCGACACGGCAGCCTCGATCGAATCTACCTGCGAGCACGGACAGCACTCGCCCGCGGGGGCTATGGACAGCCGGGCCCGCGGCTGGTAGCCGCCCCTACCCAGTGAGCCCGGAAACCAACCCCGGGAGGGGATTTCGCGCTTCCGCAAGAGCGATTACCACTCAGCCGAGTGGTCCGTCGTCCCCGGGGTTGTCGGGGACGTCCTCGTCGTCGGCGCGTTCGGCGAGACGCGCGCCGTCCGCGTCGTCGTCCGACTCCGCGAGCACCGGGGACGCGTGGTGGGACCACAGCTTCCAGCCGTCGCGGGTGCGCCGGAACACGTTCGTGGCGACGACGAGCTGGCCGACGAGCGGGCCCAGCTCATCGGAGTCGGCGGGGGCCGGACCGCCGCTGAGGATGTTCTCCGTGCAGGTCACGAGGGCCGTGTCGGCGACGACGCTGATCCGTACGTCGGTCAGGAAGAACTGGATGTACTCGGTGTTCGCCATGATCAGCGCGTACGAGCGCAGGACCTCGCCGCGCCCCGTGAGCACCGGCCAGCCCGGGTGCACACAGCTGATCGAGGTGTCCTCGGCGTCGTCGGGGTCCGCGTCCTCGGCGTAGGAGACGTCCTCGGGCGCCAGCCACAGGGACGTCAGCTCCTCGAAGTCGCCGCGCTCCATGGCCTCGTAGTAGGCGCGGTTGGCGGCGTCGACGGCCTGGGTGTCGGTGCTGGTCACTGGGCTCCCTCGACGGCGCGCGCCACCCGGACCGCATCGGCGGTGGCCCGGACCTCGTGGACGCGCACCGCCCAGGCGCCGGTGTGCGCGGCGATGGCGGAGACGGCGGCGGTCGCGGCGTCGCGCTCGCGCGCGGGCGGCGGTGCGCCCTCCTCGTCGGCGAGTACGTGGCCGAGGAACCGCTTGCGGGAGGCGGCGACCAGGACCGGGTGGCCGAGGGCGCGCAGCTCGCCGAGGTGGGCGAGGAGGGCGAGGTCGTGCGCGGGCTCCTTGGAGAAGCCGAGACCGGGGTCGACGACGATGTGGTCGGGGGCGATGCCGCCCTCGACGATGGCCTCCACGCGCGCGTGCAGCTCGCCGACGACCTCGGCGACGACGTCCTGGTAGCTGCCGCGGATGGTGGCGCCCTCCAGGAAGCCGCGCCAGTGCATCACCACGAAGGGCGCTCCCGCGGCGGCGACGACCGGGACCATCGCCGGGTCGGCGAGACCGCCGCTCACGTCGTTGACGAGGACCGCGCCCGCCGCGAGCGACTGCTCGGCGACGCTGGCGCGCATGGTGTCGACGGAGACGGTGACCCCTTCACCGGTCAGGCCGCGCACGACGGGGATGACGCGCTTGAGCTCCTCGTCCTCGTCGACCCGGGTCGCGCCGGGGCGGGTGGACTCGCCGCCGACGTCCACGAGGTCGGCGCCCTGGGCCACGAGGTCGAGGCCGTGCTTGATCGCCGCGGTGGTGTCGAACCAGCGGCCCCCGTCGGAGAAGGAGTCGGGCGTCACGTTGACGACGCCCATGACCGCGCAGCGGTCCCAGACGGGGAGGTGGGCTACGTGGCCGCGGTGGACCTGCGACGTGCTCATGGCCTCCAGCCTAGAGCCGGATCCGGTGGGGCCGCGTCGGGGTGGGCGGCTACCGGGGCGGGGCGGTGGTGTGCGGGGCCGGGTGCGGGTTCCGTCGTGGTCGCTCGCGCCGTTCCCCGCGCCCCTGGCGGTGACCTCAGGCGGCCTGCGTCCCCTGTTCCTGGAGGCGGTGGCGCAGAGGGCGGGGGAGGCGGATCGTCACGAAGCCCTCCGCCTGCATGGCCGCCCAGCCGATCCTCGGGAGGTCCTTCGTGGAGTCGTAGACCACGAAGCGGGGGTGCCAGCGCGGGTGGAACTTGGCGTTGAACCTGTACAGCGACTCGATCTGGAACCAGCGCGAGAGGAACACCAGCAGGCCGCGCCAGGCGCGCAGGACGGGGCCCGCGCCGATGCGCTCGCCGCGCGCGAGTGCCGCGCGGAACATGGCGAAATTGAGCGACACGCGCGCGATGCCGAGTTTCGGGGCAGCTTCGAGGGCGGCGACGATGAGCAGCTCGTTCAGCCCCGGGTCGGCGTCGCGGTCGCGGCGCATCAGGTCGAGGGAGACGCCGTCGTCGCCCCAGGGGACGAAGTGGAGCACCGCCTTGAGATCGCCGTAAGGGCCGGGCTCGGTGCCTGCCGCGTCGCTCCTGTGGGCCGTGGCGATCAGACAGTCGGCGTCCGACGCGTCGCCGATCCGGCCGAGCGCCATGGAGAAGCCGCGCTCGGTGTCGGTGCCGCGCCAGTCGTCGGCGGCGCGGCGGACACGGGCCAGCTCGGCGGGGGCGAGGTCACGGACGCGCCGCACCCGGGTCTCGTAGCCATGGCGCTCGATCCTCCTGACCATCTGGCGCACATTGCGCATCGCGCGCCCGGCCAGGGTGAAATCCGCGACGTCCACCACCGCCTCGTCGCCCAGTTCGAGCGCGGTCAGGCCGGTCTCGCGGGTCCACACCTCGCCGCCGGTCTCGGAGCAGCCCATGACGGCCGGGGTCCAGGAGTGGGCGCGCGCCTCGTCCATGAAGTGCTCGATGGCGCCGGGCCAGGCCTCCACGTCGCCCACGGGGTCACCGCCCGCGAGCATGACGCCGGAGACCACGCGGTAGCAGACGGCCGCCTTGCCGCTGGGGGAGAACACCACGCCCTTGTCGCGGCGGAGCGCGAAGTGGCCGAGGGAGTCCCGCGCGCCGTGCTTGTCCAGGAGGGCGCGCAGTCGTACCTCGTCCTCCTCGCTGAGCCACGCGGCCGGCCGCGCGGGGCGGAAGGCCAGATAGACGGTGGTCAGAGCGGTGATCAGGCCGAGCGCGCCCAGGGACACCGCGACCGTGCGCGACGTGGTGCCCGCGTAGTCGAGCGGCCCGTCGACGCCGAACAGGCCGTACAGGACGTGCTCCAGGCGCTCGGCGAGGCTCGGGTTGCCGACGATCCGGTGCGGATGGACGCTCACGATGGCGAGGCCGAGCAGGATCGACCCCGCGCCCATGAGCACGAAGTTCGTCAGCGCGCGCCAGCGGCTGCGCGGGTCGGGCAGGGCGTCGAACTGCCCGCGGTGCCTGGCGAGCAGCCACAGGAGCAGCAGCGGGATGACGACGCCGACGAACGAGTGCCGGTACGCGAACTGTGCGCAGGCGCCGAACGGCAGCAGCACCACCGCCGCCCGCCAGGCCCGCCGCTTGCGGCGCCGCAGACCGTGCGCGAGCAGGAGCAGCAGGACGCCGCTGCTGAGCGCGAGCGCCGCGGCGAACGGGCCGAGCGTGCCCGGCAGCACCTCGGCGAGGGTATGCATCCGGCTGTGGCGGAAGCGCGGGAAGACGCCGGCCGCGATGTCGAGGAACCCGGCCAGGACACAGGCCCGGGCGATCAGGGCCGGTACGGACTCCGGTCGCGGGCCCCGCGGCACGCGCCGCGCCCGGCCCGCTGATCCCCCGGAAGCCTCCGCGCCCCGAACCGCGCTTTTCCTGACGAACATCGCATTCCCGTAGTTCCGCGAGAAACGTGAACGCGGTGCCATATCCGGCATCCGCGACTTGCGCCCTCTAGGACGGGACGACGGGGAGACCGGTTCACTCCCCGTCGCAAAGTCACCGCAAACAGCGAGGCAAGGGACTACTTGGCGAGCGGGGTCACCGTCTCCAGCTCGACCTCCGCGCGCGTGATGTCCCGCGCGTCCGCCGCCGTAGAGCGGCGCAGCGCCTCGTGGAGCCTGGCCGGGGTCAGGACCCCGAGGAAGCGGCCCTCGGAGCGGGCGTCGATGACCGCGATCCAGCCCGCGTCGTGCTGGAGCATCGTCGCGAACGCCTGCTTGAGCGAGGCGCCGACCGGCAGCCACGCCTCCATGCGGCGGGCGTGGTCGCGCACGGTGCCGCCCGCGCCCTGTGCCGCCGCCTCGCGCGCGTGCTCGGCGGAGATCCAGCCGTGCAGGTTGTTGTCGCGGTCCAGGACGACGGCCCAGCGGGCGTCGAGGTCCGCGGGCAGCGGGTCGTCGAGGTGGACGACGGGCGGCTGCTCCAGGTCGCCCTCCTCGATGGGCGTCACCGACAGGCGCTTCAGGCCCCGGTCGGCACCGACGAAGTCGGCCACGTACGGGGTGGCGGGGGCGCCGAGGACCGCCGACGGGGTGTCGAACTGCTCGATGCGACCCTGCCCGTACACGGCGATGCGGTCACCGAGGCGGACGGCCTCCTCGATGTCGTGCGTGACGAACAGGACGGTCTTGCCGAGCGTCTGCTGGAGCCGCAGGAACTCGGTCTGGAGGTGGTCGCGGACGACCGGGTCGACGGCGCCGAACGGCTCGTCCATCAGCAGCACGGGCGGATCGGCGGCCAGCGCCCGGGCCACGCCGACGCGCTGGCGCTGACCGCCCGAGAGCTGCTCCGGGTAGCGGTCACCGAACGTCTTGGGGTCCAGGCCCACCAGGTCGAGCAGTTCGGCGGCGCGCTCGCGGGCCGTGGCGCGCTTGACGCCGAGCAGGTGGGGCACGGTCGCGGTGTTGTCGAGCACCGTCTTGTGGGGGAAGAGGCCGACCTGCTGGATGACATAGCCGATACGGCGCCGCAACTGGACGGGGTCGATCGCGGATATGTCGTCGCCGTCGAGGAAAATCCGGCCCTCGGTCGGCTCGATCAGCCGGTTCACCATCTTCATCGTCGTGGTCTTGCCACAGCCCGAGGGGCCGACGAGGGTGACCAGTTCGCCCTCGTTCACCTCGAAGGACAGGTCGTCGACGGCAGTGGTGCCGTCCGCGTACCGCTTGCTGACGTGCTCGAACCGGATCATGAGACCCCATTCTGCCGCGCCGGGCCGCCCACGGACACGGCCCGGCACGGCAGTCGTGTGAAGGGAATGTTGCGGGGAGGGGACGGGTCTCGGCCATTGTCAGTGGTCCCCGCTAGGGTCGTCGGCAGTCAGAAAAGGTGCGTGCGCTCGTACGGATCACTGACATACGTTCGGGGAAGCGGGGGAGGTGGGCGGGGTGAGCGAGCAGAACTGCCTGGTGGCCAATGACTGGGTGTGCGGGGAGTATCTGCGCACCCGCAGCCAGGAATTGGTGGACGCGACCGTCCAGCACATAGGGATCACCGTGGTCTCGGTGCTGATCGGCGTCCTGATCGCTTTTCCGCTCGCGCTGCTCGCCCGGCACAAGCGGGCTCTGGCGGGGCCGGTACTCGGTCTGACGACGGTGTTCTACTCGGTTCCCTCGCTGGCGATGTTCTCGCTCCTGCTGCCCCTTTTCGGGCTCTCGGTCTCGCTCGTCGTCACCGGACTCGTCCTGTATTCGCTGACGATTCTCGTGCGCAACATATTGGCGGGGCTCCAGGCCGTGCCCGAGGAGGCCAGGGAGGCCGCGCGCTGCATGGGGTACGGGCCGCTGCGGCTGCTGTGGGAGGTCGAACTGCCGCTGGCGCTGCCCGCGCTCCTCGCGGGCGTCCGGATCGCGACGGTCTCCACGGTGGCGCTGACGACGGTCGGCGCGATCGTCGACTACGGCGGCCTCGGCACGCTGATCCTCGACGGCCTCGACAGCGACTTCAAGGCGCAGGTGCTGACCGCCTCGGTCCTCTGCGTGGTGCTCGCGATCCTCGCGGACCTGCTGCTGCTCGGCGTGCAGCGGTGGCTGACGCCGTGGACGCGGGTGGCGGCGGCCGGACGCTCCGCGCGCGGCACCCGCATACGCAAGGGCGACGCGGCCTCGGCCTCGGCCCCGGTGGAGCCGGAGAAGGTGGCATGAACGCGATATCGGGGGCGTGGGACTGGCTGAGCACGGGCGCCAACTGGCAGGGCGAGAAGGGGGTGTGGCACCGCCTCGCCGAGCACCTGTACTTCAGCGGTGTCGCGCTCGGCGTCGCCTGCCTCGTCGCGCTGCCGCTCGCCCTGTGGCTCGGACACATCGGCAAGGGCGGCGCCCTCGCGATCAACGTGTCGAACGTGGGGCGCGCGGTGCCGACCCTGGCCGTCCTCGTCCTGCTGACCCTCACCCCGCTGGGCCGCCACGGTGACGTGCCGACGCTGATCGCCCTGGTCCTGTTCGCGGTGCCGCCGCTGCTGACCAACGCGTACGTGGGTATGCGCGAGGTCGACCGCTCGGTGGTGGAGGCGGCGCGCGGCATGGGCATGAGCGGCCGCCAGGTCTTCGCCCGGGTGGAGCTGCCGCTGGCGTACCCGCTGGTGATGACCGGGCTGCGGTCGGCGGCGGTGCAGGTGATCGCGACGGCGACGCTGGCGGCGATGGCCGGTGAGGGAGGGCTCGGGCGGATCATCACGGCCGGGTTCAACCTCCAGGACACGCCCCAGGTGGTCGCCGGAGCCGTGCTGGTGGCCGCGCTCGCCCTGCTCGTGGAGGGCGTTTTCGTGGTGGTGGGACGGGTGCTCGACCCCATGCGGGGTCGGGCGTGAAGGCAATGAGGAGAGCGATGAACAGCAGGACGCGTCGAATGGCCCTGGCCGCTGTGGCGGTCGCGGCGCTGACCGCGGGCGTCACCGCGTGCGGCGGCGACAGCCTGGAGGGCAAGGACGACTCCGGGAGCGCGGGCGGCGGCAAGAAGGGCAAGGTCGTCATCGGCGCCGCGAGCTTCACCGAGGCCAAGGTGCTCGGTGAGCTGTACCGGCAGGCATTGGACGACGCCGGGTACGACGCGTCGGTGAAGACGGTCGAGAACCGGGAGATCTACGAGCCGCAGCTCGCGAAGGGCGCCATTGACGTGGTGCCCGAATACGCGGCGACGCTCGCCGAATTCCTCAACCTGAAGAAGAACGGCTCCAGCGCGAAGCCGGTCGCCTCCAGCGATGTCGACGCCACGGTCGCGGCGCTGCGCAAGCTCGCCGAGCCGGAGGGGCTGAAGGTGCTCGACCCGGGTGAGGCGGTCGACCAGAACGCGTTCGCGGTGAGCGAGAGCTTCGCGAAGAAGCACGGCCTGAAGACGCTTTCCGATCTCGGCAAGTCGGGCGAGAAGGTCAGGATCGCGGCCGGTGACGAATGCGAGAAGCGGCCGTTCTGCGCGCCGGGCCTGGAGAAGACGTACGGCATCGACGTCACGGGAATCGACCCCAAGGGCGTCGGTACCACGCAGTCCAAGCAGGCCGTGAAGAACGGGACGGACCAGCTGGTCCTGACGACCACGACCGACGCGACGCTGAAGAACTTCGGCCTCGTTCTCCTGGAGGACGACAAGAAGCTCCAGAACGCGGACAACATCATTCCCGTCGTGAACGCGAAGGACGCCGGGGACCAGGGGATATCCGATGTCCTCGGGAAGCTGACCAAGACGCTGACGACGGACGACCTGATCGAGTTGAACCGCAAGGTCGACGCGGAGCGCCAGAAGGAAGCGGATGTCGCGAAGGACTATCTGGAGTCCAAGGGCCTCATCGGTAAATGATCTTGAAGTCCGGAACGGAACAGGCGGTCCGGGTGTCTTCCACGGTGAGTCCGGTGCTTTCTGTGCCGCCTGTGCCCGAATTTTGCCGGGCGGGGCTTCGGGATTCGCCTACGCGCGGTAAGTTTCTGGCCATGCCACGTGGACGCCACCGCCATTCCCCACCCCTGCACCGACTGCTGCCCCCTTCGGTGATCGCCGGTGTGCCGCTCGTCTGCGCGGGCGGCGTCTGGTTGTCCGACGATCCGCTCGTGCTGCGCTGCGTCACCGCGGCCGCCGCGGCAGCCGCCGTGATCGGCGCCGTCGTGATGCGGCGCTGGGACCGCCTCGCGGGCAAGCAGGTCGCCGAGCTGACCCGGGGCGCCGCGAGCGAGCGCTGGCGGCACGAGGAGGCGGTGGCGGAGCTGGAGGGCGACCTCGAGGAGTCCCGCGAGCTGCGCTCCCGGCTCGAGGCCAAGCTCCGCGCGAAGCGCTCCGAGCTGGCGGGGCTGCGCAACGAGCACGCGGCGCTGCTGCGCCGCTACGCCAACGCCGAGACCGAGCGGGCCAGCGCCCTGGAGGGCCGCCGTCGACTCGCCATAGAGGCCACGTCCCCCGCCAAGGCACTCCCGGCGGTGGCGGGCAGCCCCGGCGGTACGGCCACCCCGGTCCTGTACCTGCGGGCCAACGCGGCGCTCGACCGCCTCGCCCGTCCTGAGCCGAAGCCGGCCCCGGAGGCCGATTCGCGGGGGAAGTCCTCCGCGGCGTCCGGCCACTACACCGTGCCGGCCGCCGCGGCCGTGATGCCCGCGGCGCCCGCGCGGAAGGTCCCGCAGGGCGGCTTCGACTTCTTCGGCACGAGCGGCTCCGCCGGGAAGCCGGACGAAAACCCGCACGAGGACCCGCATGAGGACCTGGCCGACGTCATCGGGGACGAGGCGCTCGCGGAGCGGGCGAAGGAGCGGGAACAGGCGAAGGAGCAGGAGCGGGCGCGCGAGCACGAGGCCGCCGAGCACGACGCCGCCGACGAGACCCTTGCCGGCAAGAAGGTCACCGAGGACGCCGCCGAGCAGGAGGTCATCGACCTGACCGCTCACGACGAGACCGAGCAGATCGACGTCGGCGGCCTGAGGTCCGCGCTGCGGGCCTGATCCCCCCACGTGTGCACAAGGGCGCCCTGCTTCTCGCAGGGCGCCCTTACTTCTGGCTCATCCACCGGTCGGGCCGCGCCTCCCGGCGCCCCGTCCGGGACCGGTCCGCCTGGGCGCGCAGCAGCTCCGCCGCCTCCTGGGCGTCGCGCAGGCGGGCCGTCACCGTCTTGTTGGCGCCGGTGTCGAGGTGCAGGTCGGCGACGCGCAAGCACCGCTCCCAGGGGCCCTGGGTCAGGCGGACGCTCTGCACCTTGGCGTGCGGGACGAGCGAGACATGGCGCCGGAGCAGTCCGTGGCGCGCCGCGAACGCCGTCTCCGTGACGGCGACCCCGTACGCCCGCCACCACACCGGCACGCACCAGCGCCCGCGCCGGGGCGCGGGCGTGAAGTCGGCGGGCTTGGGCACGGCGATGCCCGGCAGGACCCGCGCGACGACGTCCTCGGCGTGCTCGCGCGGGGCGACGGGCACGAGGACGGAGTTGGCGGAACCGGCGACGTGCAGTTCGACGCGGACCCAGCCGAGCCGCCGCCACAGCAGCGGTTCGACGAGGCGGACGGTCTGCACGCGGCCCGGCGGCACCGTCTCGTGCACCCGGTCGAGCAGCCCGTGGTCGATGCGCAGGCCGTCCTGGGACTCGCCGACCGTCCAGTCGTACTCCTTGATGAAGCGGCCCGCGCTGTGCGTGAACGCGCCACCCGCCAGCGGCACCCCGGCCGCGATCACTGTCCACAGGTTGTGGGTGAGGAACCAGAGGAAGGCCGGGACGGCGAGCGCGGCGAGCAGCATCGCCCAGGGCGCGCCCGTCAGGAGCAACGACACCGCGAGCGTGCGCGGGGGCGTGTGCAGGAGCTGACGCGCGGGCGCCTCGCCCACTTCGCGCGCCGACTCGGGGGCGAAACCGGCCGCCCTTGCGAGCAGTTCGGCGCGCAGGTCGCGTGCCTCCTTCTCGCCCAGGAAGGAGAGTTCGTCCTTCTTGTCGGTGCCCACCACGTCGAGCTTCAGCTTGGCGACGCCGAGGAGGCGCGCCGCGAGCGGCTGGGTGATGTCGACGGCCTGAAGGCGGTCGAGGCGGATGTGCGCGGTGCGGCGGAACAGCAGGCCCGTGCGGATGCGCAGCTCGGTGTTGGTCACCGCGAAGTGCGTGAACCACCAGGTGAGGAAGCCGTACAGGGCGGCGGCCGGGACCAGGACGGCGAGCCCGATGGTCAGGGTGGTCCCGGTCAGCCGGGCGAGCTGGCGCTGCGCCTGGTCCATGTCGTGCACGGCCCAGCCGAGCAGCACGGCTATCGGCGCCCAGGCCCGCCGGAACGGTGTGACGGGGTGCAGCCGCCGCTCCCGCAGGGCGTCGGCCGGCGGGGCGCTCGCCATCTCCTCCGTCCCGGGCCCGGCCGTCACAGCCCCGCCGATCGGGCCTCGCCCAGCTCGGTGAGGCGGTCGCGGAGGCGTTCCGCCTCGGCCGGGGCCAGGCCGGGGATCGTCGCGTCGGTGGCGGCGGCCGCGGTGTGCAGTTGCAGGCTGGCCAGGCCGAACCTGCGCTCAAGAGGGCCCGAGGTCACCTCGACGAGCTGCATCCGCCCGTACGGCACAATCGTTTCCTCACGCCACAGGACGCCGCGGCTGATGAGCAGGTCGTCGGCGCGCTCGGCGTAGCGCCACGAGCGCCAGTTGCGGCCGAGCATGAGCCGGCCCCAGGCGAGGACGGCGAGCGGCAGCAGGGCGAAGGCGGCCCAGACCGGGCCCGCGAACAGCCCGAGCAGCACCCCGAGCGCGACCGCGGGCGGCAGCAGCCACAGCGCGAGCAGCAGTCTGCGCAGCTTCAGCAGCCCCGGCGGAAGGCCCCTCCACGCCGGTTCGTCGCCTGCCGCCGCGGGCCGCGCCCCGGCGCCGTCCGCCGGGCCCGTGGCGCCCGCGGTCCCCGTAATCCCCGTTTCCATGCGTCCACCCTACGTAGGAGAGACTGTCCGCATGACGCCCACGACTCAGGCCACGGTCGGCATCGGTGGTGCCGCGGAGAGCACCGACATGGTGCTCAACATCGGTCCGCAGCACCCCTCCACCCACGGCGTGCTGCGCCTGCGTCTCGTGCTCGACGGCGAGCGCATCCAGCACGCGGAGCCGGTCATCGGCTACATGCACCGCGGTGCCGAGAAGCTGTTCGAGGCGCGCGACTACCGGCAGATCGTGATGCTCGCCAACCGCCACGACTGGCTGTCCGCGTTCTCCAACGAGCTGGGCGTCGTGCTCGCCGTCGAGCGGATGCTGGGCATGGAGGTCCCCGAGCGGGCCGTCTGGTTGCGGACCCTGCTCGCCGAGCTGAACCGGGTCCTGAACCATCTGATGTTCCTGGGTTCGTACCCGCTCGAACTGGGCGGCATCACCCCGGTCTTCCACGCGTTCCGCGAGCGCGAGGAGCTGCAGAACGTCATGGAGGAGGTCTCCGGCGGCCGTATGCACTACATGTTCAACCGGGTCGGCGGCCTCAAGGAGGACCTGCCGCTCGGCTGGACGACACGCGCGCGTGCGGCGGTCGCCGCCGTGCGCTCCCGGATGGACGTGTACGACCGTCTCGTCCTCGGCAACGAGATCTTCCGGGGCCGCACGCGCGGCGTCGGCGTCCTGACCGCCGAGGCCGCCCACGCCTACGGGGTCAGCGGCCCGATCGCCCGCGCCTCGGGCGTCGACTTCGACCTGCGCCGCGACGAGCCGTACCTCGCCTACGGGGAGCTCCAGGACACGCTCAAGGTCGTCACGCGGCAGGAGGGCGACTGCCTGGCCCGCTTCGAGTGCCTCCTCGAACAGGCCCACAACGCGCTCGACCTCGCCGACGCCTGCCTCGACCGCCTCGCCGACCTGCCGCCGGGCCCGGTCAACCAGCGCCTCCCCAAGGTCCTCAAGGCGCCCGAGGGCCACACGTACGCGTGGACGGAGAACCCGCTCGGCATCAACGGCTACTACCTCGTCAGCAAGGGCGAGAAGACGCCGTACCGGCTCAAGCTGCGCTCCGCCTCGTACAACAACATCCAGGCGCTGGCCGAGCTGCTGCCCGGGACGCTGGTCGCCGACATGGTGGCGATCCTCGGGTCACTGTTCTTCGTCGTCGGCGACATCGACAAGTAGGCCCGCCGCCGCTTCCGGGACGCCCACGGGTTCGAGGAGCCAGCCGAAGTCGCCGAGCCCGCCGCGCGCCGTCAGCTCCGCGGCCTCTCCCGCCCGCGTGAGGGCCCGTACGTACGCCGCCGGGTCCTGGGACGCCAGGGCCAGCGGCGGGCGCCCTGAGGCGACGCCCAGGGCCCGCAGGGCGGCCCGCTGCGACACGACCCGCGCCCCCGGCGTCACCGCGCACGCGTCGAGCGCCACGTGGGCCGTGATGTCGCAGGAGCCGTCCGGCACGGGGACGGTCTCCCGCCCGTCCCGGAAACCCGTGAGGGTGCCGAACGGCGGGTGCGCCCCGCGCGCGTGGGCATAGTCCACGGCGACCGCCAGACCGCGCTCCACAGTGGCGACGGCCGCCGCCCATGCCTCGTCCCGCGTCCGGCCGACCTCGGCGCGCAGGCCCGGCTCGGCCGACAGCGGCCACCAGGCGTCCAGCCACCGCCGCGCGTCGTCGCCGAGGGGTGCGGTGTCAAGGCGCTCCGTGCCGTCCTCCCGTACGAGCACGAGCCGGGGCGTGCCGTCCTCGTCCGTCTCGACGACGTCCAAGGGCACATTGTCGAGCCACTCGTTCGCGAAGAGGAGGCCGGTGATCCCGGCGGGTGGCTCGGCGCGCCACTCGATCCCGGGGTCGAGGCCGGCGGGCCGGTCGGCCTTCTCCACCGCGCAGGCACGCACGCGTGCCGCCACTTTCGCCGGGAGTGCGGCGAGGACGCCGGAGACGAGTTCGCCGCGCCCGGCCGCCATGTCGACGAAGGCCAGCCCGTCCGGTTCGCCGAGCGCCGCGTCGACCCGGCACAGCAGCTCGGCCACCGCACCCGCGAACAACGGCGAGGCGTGGACCGACGTACGGAAGTGCCCGGCGGGCCCTTCAGGCCTGCGGTAGAAGCCGTGCGGGCCGTACAGCGCCTCGTCCATGGCGGCGCGCCAGCCCCGTCCCGCGCCCTCAGTTGCGTTGCTCACGCCCGAAGGCTATGCGCAGGGGGCGCACGCGCCTCCACCTTGCGGAGTACGCGCGCCGGGCCCGGATCGGCCCTCCGGTTGACCCCGGCACCCCGCGGGCCTGCCTACTCTGGGTTACGTGCAGCGCCTCTACGACTTCCTCCGCAGACACCCGACCTGGGTCGACGGCTTCTGGGCCGTGATCCTGCTCGGGATCTCGGTGGCCAGCGGCACCGCCGCGAACGGTTCGTCGCCGCGTGGCGACGAGACGGTGGTGATCGGCTGTGCCGTCGTGCTCTCCCTGGTCGTGGCGTTGCGCCGGCGCATGCCCGAGAAGATGCTCGTGCTCGCGATCGTCGCGGGCCTGGCCCAGTTGATCCTCGACGCGCCGCCGGGCCCGGCCGACTTCGCCATGCTGGTGATCATCTACACGGTCGCCGTGAGCGGTGCCCGCTGGGCCTCCCGGCTCGCCCTGATCGGCGGCCTGTGCGCGGCGCCGCTCGCGGAGCTGCGCTGGCCCTCGATGTCCTCCAGCGGCGCCGGGCACATCGCGGTCACCGTCTTCCAGACGGTGCCCTTCGCGCTCGCCTGGGTCCTCGGCGACTCACTGCGCACCCGCCGCGCCTACCTGGCCCAGCTGGAGGAGCGCGCGGCCCGCCTGGAGAAGGAGCGCGAGGCCCAGTCGAAGGTCGCGGTCGCCGCCGAACGGGCGCGGATCGCGCGTGAGTTGCACGACGTCGTCGCGCACAACGTGTCGGTGATGGTGGTCCAGGCCGACGGCGCCGCCTACGTCCTCGACCAGGCGCCCGAACAGGCCAAGAAGGCCCTGGAGACCATCTCCGGCACGGGCCGCCAGGCGCTCGCCGAGATGCGCAGGCTGCTGGGCGTGCTGCGCACCGGCGAGCACGAGGAGGGCGGCGAGTACGTGCCGCAGCCCGACGTCGAGCAGATCGAGGACCTCGTCGAGCAGGTGCGCACCGCGGGCCTGCCCGTCGACTTCAAGGTGGAGGGCACCCCGCGCCCGCTGCCCAGCGGCGTCGAGCTGACCGCCTACCGCATCGTGCAGGAGGCGCTCACCAACACCCGCAAGCACGGTGGCCCGAACGCGGGCGCGAGCGTCCGCCTCGTCTACTTCGACGACGGCCTCGGCCTGCTCGTCGAGGACGACGGCAAGGGCGCCCCGCACGAGCTGTACGAGGACGGCGGGGCGGACGGCCGGGGCCACGGCCTCATCGGCATGCGGGAGCGCATCGGTATGGTCGGCGGCACGCTGGACGCGGGACCGCGCCCCGGCGGTGGCTTC
The DNA here is from genome assembly GCF_040644575.1 of Streptomyces sp. NPDC046939. Taxonomy (NCBI): domain Bacteria; kingdom Bacillati; phylum Actinomycetota; class Actinomycetes; order Kitasatosporales; family Streptomycetaceae; genus Streptomyces; species Streptomyces sp. NPDC046939. The sequence continues at coordinate 47,389 of NZ_JBEYWV010000009.1, read as the reverse complement.
CGCATCAGCGCCCTGCTGCCTCTGAAGTCCGCTCATTGACACGTACCAGCAACCCGACCCGCACAAGTCGCCACGAGATGTGAGGACCCGCCCGATGTCGATCAAGGTCATGCTCGTCGACGACCAGGTGCTGCTGCGCACCGGCTTCCGGATGGTGCTCGCCGCGCAGCCCGACATGGAGGTCGTCGCCGAGGCGGGTGACGGCGTCGAGGCGCTGGAGGTGCTGCGCGCGACAGCGGTGGACGTGGTCCTGATGGACGTACGCATGCCGAAGCTGGACGGCGTGGAGACGACGCGGCGGATCTGCGCGGACCCCAACCCGCCGAAGGTGCTGATCCTGACCACGTTCGACCTCGACGAGTACGCGTTCTCCGGCCTCAAGGCGGGCGCCTCCGGGTTCATGCTCAAGGACGTGCCGCCCGGGGAGCTGCTCACCGCGATCCGCTCGGTGCACAGCGGTGACGCGGTCGTCGCCCCGTCGACGACACGGCGGCTGCTCGACCGGTTCGCGCCGATGCTGCCCAGCGGCACCAAGGAGCCGCAACAGGCCGAGCTGCAGCGGCTCACCGAGCGCGAGCGCGAGGTCATGGTCCTCGTCGCCCAAGGTCTGTCGAACGGCGAGATCGCGGCGCACCTGGTGCTCTCCGAGGCCACGGTGAAGACGCACGTCGGCCGCATCCTCACCAAGCTGGGCCTGCGCGACCGCGTCCAGGTCGTCGTCCTCGCGTATGAGACGGGGCTGGTTCGCGCGGGCGGGCGCTGAACCCTGGGGCTCAGCGCAGGACGCCCTCGATGAAGTCGCCGCCCAGGCGCGAGACCACGCTGAGGTCCAACTGGTGCTGCACGTACCGGCCCTGACGGCGCGTCGTGATCAGGCCCGCCTTCTTCAGGACCGACAGGTGCCGGGATATCTCCGGTGCCGACATGCCGTGCGCGTCGGCCAGCTCGCTCGTCGTGTACGAGCCGCGCGCGAGGTGGCGGCACAGGCGCATCCGCACCGGGTGCGCCAGGGCGGACATGCGCAGCGTCAACTGCTCCACGGAGGGCGGCGCCGTGAGCCCCGGTGACGAGACCGGATAGGTGATCACCGGCTGCCAGCCCGCGCGGTGCAGCACCCACAGGTGCGGCCAGCCCAGGCTGGTCGGGACGAGGACGAGATCGCCGTCCCCGGTCGCCGCGACCCCTTCGCTGATCTTGTCCACGACGAGGGTGCGGCCCGCCTGGTCGAGCGAGACCGCGGACGAGGTGGCCTTCAGGGCGTCCCCGAGACCCTTGCGGCGGATCAGCTCCGTCTTGTGCCGGGCGTCGGCCGCCAGCTGGTGCTGCACCCGCGCCCACACGTCCGCGAAGAACGCCTCCTCGCAGTCGCGCAGCAGCTCGCGGAACCAGGTCCGGACCGCGGGAGGGTCGTCGAGGAGGCGCTGGGTGAAGCGGACCTGGTGGGCGCCGCGCGCCGCGGCGAGGTCGAGGGCGCGCTCACGCGTGCGCGGGTCGTCGAGCCGGCTGACGGGCCGGATCGCGTAACTGGACTGGCAGGTGAACTCCAGGGCCGCGTCCACGAACTGTTCGTCGGACAGCTTGTCCAGCAGGTCCAGCTCCTCGGCGAGCGTGGCTCCGGGGCGGGTGCGCCGCCCGGCGATCCCCGCCGACGGCGTGAACACGTCCGAGAACGTCGTCCGCCACAGGAAGTCCGCCTCGCACAACCGGTCGGCGAGGCACGGGTCCAGGCGCGTGGCCACGCTCGTCGTCCACCCCTGGAGCCCCGGGTGGTGCGCGGGCTCGGACAGCGCGTGCAGCGCCATGCCCAGCTCGGCCAGGGGCGAGGGCACGACGCCGATGCGCTCGGGCGTCAGGCCCGTGATGTCGATCCGCACGCTCATGGCCCCATGGTGCCCGCCGCCACTGACAAACGGGACGTCGATTGACGCCTCCCGTCAATCGACGTGACCGCGCCCCCGGACCCGGCGCAACCTCGTGCCATCGACCCCGAAGCACGACAGGGCGGGGTCAGGGGAGGCCACCTCACCAACCCACCGAACACCCACCCACCGACCGAGCGAGGTGCCAGCCATGAACGTCAGCCAGCAGTACGCACTCGACGTCTTCCGAGCCGCCCAGCGCGGCGAACCCGCGGGGCCCGCCCCCGGCCTGCACGACACGGCCGTCCTGCGCGAGGTGCGCGACTACCGCCGCTTCGAGGCGGTCCTCGCCGGGCGCCCGGCCCACGGCCGGGTCCGCGCGGCGCTGGCCCGCCGTTTCGCGGGCAGCCGCAGGCGGCCCGCCGCCGGGTGCTGAACCGGGGCTACGCGCGCCCCGGCAGCCGCCGCACGAAGTCCGCGACGGCCGCGCGGACGTCATCGGCGCTCCATTTGAGCCCCGGTTCCGCCACTGTCACCTCGCACACGGACATGCCCGGCACCTTGTCCGCCGGCCACCAGCGGCCGAAGAGGGACACCTTCGTCTCCTCCGCCTGCGCCACACCGGCCTCCGTCAGCGCCTCGGCGTCATAGGGCAGCCAGACCCGGAACTCGTGCGTGTGCGGGGTCTCCGGGTGGATCCCCGCCCAGGCGACGCCCGCCCCGGCGAAGCCCTCCCGCAGCGCCCGCGCGACCACGCGCGCGTGCCGCACGTACGACGGCAGCTTCGGCAGCTCCCGCTCCAGGCCCGCGAGCGCCGCGATCACCTGCGGGAACTGCCGGAAGACCTGCCCGCCGTAGCGGTGCCGCCAGGCCCGCGCCTCGTCGATGAACGACCGCGGGCCCGCAAGGGCCGCGCCGCTGATCCCGCCGAGCGTCTTGTAGAACGACACGTAGACGCTGTCCGCGAGCGCCGCGATCTCGTCCAGCGGGCGCCCGAAGTGCTCCGTGCACTCCCACAGGCGCGCCCCGTCGAAGTGCACGACGGCGTCACGCACGCGTGCCGCCTCGCACACGTCCACGAGCTCCTGCCAGGTGGGCAGCACGAAACCGGCGTCCCTGAGCGGCAGTTCCAGCATCAGCGCCCCGAACGGCTCGTCCAGCTCCTCCACCTCCTCGGCGGTGGGCTGACGCGGCTCGCGCGTGGGGTGCACCGTGCGCAGGTCCGTCAGCGCAGAGAAGGCGTCGCGCTCGTGGACCTCCGGGTGGGCCAGCGGGTGCAGCGCCACGGTGGCGTTCCCGGTCCGCCCGGCCCAGCAGCGCAGCGCGACCTGCTGCGCCATCGTGCCGCTGGGGAAGAACGCGGCCGCCTCCTTGCCGAGCAGCCTTGCGACCTTCTCCTCCAGGACGGCGACGATCCCGTCGCCGTAGAAGTCGAGATCGCCCGCGAGATCGGCCACCGAAGACGCGTCCTCGGTCAGCCGCGCGAGTCGCTCGCCCAGCGTCGCCTCCTTCGCCCGCCGCGCGAGCCTGCGCTCCGCGCCCCGCCAGGCCGCGAGACGTCGCGCGGCCTGCTTGTCCTCGTCGGTCCCGTGGTCGTCGCCACTGCTGTCGGTCATGCACGGATGATCTCGTACGCGCGTGCGCTTGCCCACAGCCTGTGGACAGCCGAGGCCCGCCCGCCCAGATAGCGTTAACATGACGAGAAATCGTCCGGTACCCCGAGCGGACTGGAACGGAAGGCCATCGTCCCGTGTCACTTCCCCCGCCGAACGCCCCCTCCGAGCCCACCGATCCCCGGGACCGGCCGGCCCGCCTCACCGTGGGCGTCGTCGGCGCGGGCCGCGTGGGCCCCGCGCTCGCCGCGTCGCTCCAGCTGGCCGGGCACCGCCCCGTAGCCGTCTCCGGAGTCTCCGACGCCTCCCGGCGGCGCGCCGCGGCCCTGCTGCCCGACGTGCCCCTGGTCGAGCCCGCCGAGGTCCTGGCCCGCGCCGACCTGGTGCTCCTGACCGTCCCCGACGACGCCCTGCCGGGACTGGTCGAGGGGTTCGTCGAGACGGGCTCGATCCGCCCCGGACAGCTCCTCGTGCACACCTCGGGCCGGTACGGGGCCAAGGTCCTCGACCCCGCCACGCGCGCGGGCGCGCTGCCGCTCGCCCTGCACCCCGCGATGACGTTCACCGGCACCGCCGTCGACGTCCAGCGCCTGGCCGGCTGCTCGTTCGGCGTGACCGCGCCCGAGGAGCTGCGCCTGGCCGCCGAGGCCCTGGTCATCGAGATGGGCGGCGAGCCCGAGTGGATCGCCGAGGAGAAGCGCCCGCTCTACCACGCGGCCCTCGCGCTCGGCGCGAACCACCTGGTCACCCTGGTCGCCGAGGCCATGGACCTGCTCCGGGACGCGGGCGTCGGCGCCCCCGACCGGATGCTCGGCCCGCTGCTCGGCGCGGCCCTCGACAACTCGCTGAGGTCCGGCGACGCGGCGCTCACGGGCCCGGTCGCGCGCGGCGACGCGGGCACGGTCGCCGCACACGTCGCCGAGTTGCGCAAGCACGCCCCGCAGACCGTCGCCGGATATCTCGCGATGGCCCGCGCCACCGCCGACCGCGCCCTCGCGCACGGCCTGCTGAAGCCGGAGCTCGCCGAGGACCTGCTCGGCGTCCTCGCGACCGGAGCGGAGGACCCCCGATGACCACGGCCCTGCTGCACAAGGGCGAGGAACTGCGCGCACGCACGCGCGCCGGGCAGCGCGTCGTCGTCATGACGATGGGCGCCCTGCACGAGGGCCACGCCACCTTGATCCGCACCGCGCGCGAGCGCGCGGGCGCCGACGGCGAAGTGGTCGTCACCGTCTTCGTCAACCCGCTCCAGTTCGGCGCGGGCGAGGACCTCGACCGCTACCCGCGCACCCTGGACGCCGACCTCAAGATCGCCGAGCAGGCGGGCGCCGACACCGTGTTCGCGCCCTCCGCCGACGAGGTCTACCCCGGCGGCGAGCCGCAGGTGCGCATCACCGCAGGACCGATGGGCGAGCGCTACGAGGGCGCCTCACGCCCCGGCCACTTCGACGGCATGCTCACCGTCGTCGCCAAGCTGCTGCACCTCACGCGCGCGGATGTCGCCCTGTTCGGCCAGAAGGACGCCCAGCAGCTCGCCCTGATCCGCCGCATGGTGCGCGACCTGAACTTCGACGTGGAGATCGTCGCCGTGCCCACGGTCCGAGAGGCCGACGGCCTGGCGCTCTCCTCCCGCAACCGCTACCTCTCCCCGGAGGAGCGGCGCAGCGCCCTCGCCCTGTCCCGCGCCCTGTTCGCGGGCCGCGACCGGCACGCCGCGCAAGAGGCGCTCCGCGCGCGTGGCGCCGAGAACCCCTCCACGCTCGCGCGCGCCCAGGCGCTCGGCGCGCTCGGCGAGGCCCGCGCCGCCGCCGACGCCCACGCCGTCGCCGCCCCGGGCGGCCCGGCGGGCGTCCTCGCCGCCGCCCGTCTGGTCCTGGACGAGGCGGCCCGCCTCAAGCCGCCGGTCGAGCTGGACTACGTGGCCCTCATCGACCCGGCCGACTTCAGCGACGTACGTGACGGCTTCGAGGGCGACGCCGTCCTCGCCGTCGCCGCGCGCGTGGGGACGACCCGGCTGATCGACAATCTGCCCCTCACGTTCGGAGCCCGCCCATGAGCGCCTCTGCCGGTACCGGCATACGACTGCACGCCCCCGCCCCGGGCTGGTCCATCGAGGCCGACGTCGTGGTCGTCGGCTCGGGCGTCGCGGGCCTGACCGCCGCGCTGCGCTGCGAGGCCGCGGGCCTGACCACCGTCGTCGTCACCAAGGCGCGGCTCGACGACGGCTCGACGCGCTGGGCGCAGGGCGGCATCGCCGCCGCGCTCGGCGAGGGCGACACGCCCGAGCAGCACCTCGACGACACTCTCGTCGCGGGCGCGGGCCTGTGCGACGAGGAGGCGGTCCGCACCCTCGTCACCGAGGGCCCCGACGCCGTACGCCGCCTCATCGAGACCGGCGCCCGCTTCGACGAGACCCCCGACGGCGCCCTGGACCTGACCCGCGAGGGCGGCCACCACCGCCGCCGCATCGCGCACGCGGGCGGCGACGCGTCCGGCGCGGAGATCTCCCGCGCCCTCGTCGAGGCCGTACGCGCGCGTGCCCTGCACACCATCGAGAACGCGCTCGTCCTGGACCTCCTCACCGATGCCGACGGCCGCACCGCCGGTGTCACCCTGCACGTCATGGGCGAGGGCCAGCACGACGGCGTCGGCGCCGTCCTCGCGCCCGCCGTCGTCCTCGCGACCGGCGGCATGGGCCAGGTCTTCTCCGCGACGACCAACCCGCACGTCTCCACCGGCGACGGCGTCGCCCTCGCCCTGCGCGCGGGCGCCGAGGTCAGCGACCTGGAGTTCGTCCAGTTTCACCCCACCGTGCTCTTCCTCGGCGCCGACGCCGAGGGCCAGCAGCCGCTCGTCTCCGAGGCCGTACGGGGAGAGGGCGCGCACCTCGTGGACGCGGACGGCGTGCGCTTCATGGTGGGCCAGCACGAACTCGCCGAACTGGCCCCGCGCGACATCGTCGCCAAGGGCATCACACGCCGCATGCAGGAGCGCGGCACCGAGCACATGTACCTCGACGGACGGCACTTCGGCGCCGAGATGTGGGAGCACCGCTTCCCGACGATCCTGGCCGCCTGCCGCGCCCACGGCATCGACCCCGTCACCGAGCCCATCCCGATCGCCCCGGCCGCGCACTACGCCTCCGGCGGCGTCCGCACCGACCTCCACGGCCGCACCACCGTGCCCGGCCTGTACGCGTGCGGCGAGGTCGCCTGCACGGGCGTGCACGGCGCGAACCGCCTCGCCTCCAACTCCCTCCTGGAGGGCCTGGTCTACGCCGAGCGCATCGCGGACGACATCAAGCGACAGCACGACGGACAGCGGCTCCACGCGCGCGTGCCCGCGCCCGTCCCGCAGCCGCCGACCCCGACCCACCCCCTCCTGCCGTCCGAGGCCCGCTTCGCGATCCAGCGGGTCATGACCGAGGGCGCGGGCGTGCTCCGCTCCGCCGACTCCCTCGCCGAGGCCGCCGCCCGCCTCGGCCGCATCCACGCCGAGGCCGTCAACTCGCTCGCCGAGGACGGCAAGACGGCCGAGCCCGGCGTCGACACCTGGGAGGCCACCAACCTCCTGTGCGTCGCCCGCGTCCTGGTCGCCGCCGCCCGCCGCCGCGAGGAGACCCGCGGCTGCCACTGGCGCGAGGACTTCGCCGACCGCGACGACACCCACTGGCGCCGCCACATCGTCGTGGGCCTGAACAGCGACCGCACCCTGGCCACGCACACCACACCGACCGCGAACTTCCCGGCAACGACCCCTCAGGAGCAGTGACCGACGTGAGCGCCACCCCCGACCTCCCCCTGGCAGCCGCCGACAGCGGCGGCTGCGGCGACCACTGCGGCTGCGCGCAGGGCGCCTCCGACGACGCCACGGACGCCATGGAGTGCGGCCTCGACCCGTCGCTCGCCCAGCTCCTGCTCGACGCGGGCCTGCACCCCGTCGAGGTCGAGGACATCGCCCACATGGCGATCGCCGAGGACCTCGACGGCGGCGTCGACGTCACCACCGTCGCGACGATCCCCGAGGAGGCCGTCGCCACCGCCGACTTCACCGCCCGCGAGGACGGCGTCGTGGCCGGCCTGCGCGTCGCCGAGGCGATCATCTCCGTAGTGGCCACCGACGAGTTCGAGGTCGAGCGGCACGCCGAGGACGGCGACCGGGTGAGCGCGGGCCAGAAGCTCCTGTCCGTCACCACCCGCACCCGCGACCTGCTCACCGCCGAGCGCAGCGCCCTCAACCTCCTGTGCCGCCTCTCCGGCATCGCCACGGCCACGCGCGCGTGGGCGGACGCCCTGGAGGGCACCAAGGCCAAGGTCCGCGACACCCGCAAGACCACGCCCGGACTGCGCTCCCTGGAGAAGTACGCGGTCCGCACGGGCGGCGGCGTCAACCACCGCATGTCCCTGTCCGACGCGGCGCTCGTCAAGGACAACCACGTGGTCGCCGCGGGCGGCGTCGCCCAGGCGTTCCAGGCCGTACGGGACCGCTTCCCCGGCCTGCCGATCGAGGTCGAGGTCGACACACTGCACCAGCTCCGCGAGGTCCTGGACGCCGGCGCCGACCTCATCCTCCTGGACAACTTCACGCCCCTCGAGACCGAGGAGGCCGTGGCGATCACCGACGGCCGCGCGCTCCTTGAGTCCTCCGGCCGCCTGACCCTGGAGAACGCGGAGACATACGCCAAGACCGGCGTCGACTTCCTCGCCGTCGGCGCCCTCACCCACTCCTCGCCGATCCTGGACATCGGCCTCGACCTCCGAGAGGCCGATGCCTGATGCTGCTCACCATCGACGTGGGCAACACCCACACCGTCCTCGGCCTCTTCGACGGCGAGGAGATCATCGAGCACTGGCGCATCTCCACCGACGCGCGCCGCACCGCCGACGAGCTCGCCGTCCTGCTCCAGGGCCTCATGGGCATGCACCCGCTGCTCGGCGACGAACTCGGCGACGGCATCGACGGCATCGCCATCTGCTCGACCGTCCCCTCGGTCCTGCACGAGCTGCGCGAGGTCACCCGCCGCTACTACGGCGACGTGCCCGCCGTCCTGGTCGAGCCCGGCATCAAGACCGGCGTCCCGATCCTCATGGACAACCCCAAGGAGGTCGGCGCCGACCGCATCATCAACGCGGTCGCCGCCGTCGAGCTCTACGGCGGCCCGGCGATCGTCGTGGACTTCGGTACGGCGACGACGTTCGACGCGGTCTCCGCGCGCGGAGAGTACGCCGGCGGCGTCATCGCCCCCGGCATCGAGATCTCCGTGGAGGCGCTCGGCGTGCGCGGCGCGCAGCTCCGCAAGATCGAGCTGGCCAGGCCGCGCAGCGTCATCGGCAAGAACACCGTCGAGGCCATGCAGTCGGGCATCGTCTACGGCTTCGCGGGCCAGGTCGACGGCGTCGTGCACCGCATGGCGAAGGAGCTGGCGGCCGACCCGGACGACGTCACGGTCATCGCCACCGGTGGCCTCGCGCCCATGGTGCTCGGCGAGGCATCGGTCATCGACGAGCACGAACCGTGGCTCACCCTGATCGGCCTGCGCCTGGTCTACGAGCGCAATGTCTCCCGGCTCTAGCGCTCGCCCCCTCGCACGGGCTCCGCTTTACGCCGCCTCCGTGAACAGCCACGCCGTGAATTGCCGGTAAAGCCGATTTTGTCGGTAATGGCACGTATCGTCTTTTCATGCCCACGCCTTACGGAAACCGCGGCGGCCTGGCGTTCGGCGCAGAAGAGCTGCGTGTGCTCCGACGCGCCCTCGCCCTCGCCCTCCACCCAAGCCCGGCCACGGACACGGACGTCCGGGAGTGTCTGCGACTCGCGGAGTCGGTCGACGCGGCCGTGCGGGAGAGCGCCCGTATGCGGGCCTTCCTCCTCGCGGACCTCGACCGCTACCGGGCCGCCCTGCCCGGCTCCGCCACCGGCTATCTGAGCCTCCTCGCGGACGCCCTGGCCGCGGGGTACCGGCCCGGCGCCGACGACCTCGCCGGGCTGCGCGCCCTGCGCGGCAACCCGGCCGCCGCCGCCCTGCTCGGCCGCTGCCAGGCCCTCGCCGAACAGAGCGTGCGCGAGCGCCTCGCGGCCCCCAGGCGCCCGCGCGTCCCGGCCTCCCGCTCGCACCTGCTCGCGCTGCCCGGCGGCCTGACGGCGGGCGACCAGCAGCCCCCGAAGCCGCAGCCCGCCCCGCCGAAGCCGATGCCGACCCCGGCCGAGGTATTCCCGCCCAAGCGGCGACCCGCCCGGCCGGAGGCCCCGTCGCGGCGTCTCGTCGCGGGCTAGCTACTCTGGAGCCATGGAATACGTCTCCGCGCTCGTGCCGCCCGTGGTGATGGCCGTGTTCTTCATCGGCCTGATCGTGACGATCGTGAAGTCGCAGGGTGGCGACAAGAAGGCCAAGGAGGACGCGGCCGTCGACGCCGCCCTCGCCCGCGCCGAGGCCGCCCGGCAGAGCGGCGGCGCGCACGAGGCCGGGGCCTGACGCCACCGGCCCGCCGCGTGGCCACAGCGAGGAGAGGGGCGCCCACCGGGCGCCCCTTTTGCTGTTGATTGCCGATGTTCGCCACGTTGGGCGTTGAATTACCGTCTTCTCCCACTATTGTGCTGTTCGTGCCCCGCCCCTTGGGAGAACTCGAAGACGCTGTGATGACACGGGTGTGGAAGTGGAACCGCCCCGTGACGGTGAGGGAAGTCCTGGAGGATCTCCAGCAGGAACGCTCCATCGCGTACACGACGGTCATGACCGTATTGGACAATCTCCATCAGAAGGGCTGGGTGCGCCGCGAGGCGGAAGGCCGGGCCTATCGATATGAGGCCGTCTCCACCCGCGCCGCGTACTCGGCCGCACTGATGAACGAGGCATGGGGGCGCAGCGACAACCCCGCCGCCGCGCTCGTCGCCTTCTTCGGCATGATGTCGTCCCAGCAGCGCGAAGCGCTCCGCGACGCCATGCGCATCGTTCAGCCCGAAGTGCCGTCCGAAGAGGCGCCCGAAGTACCGGCCGAAGTGCCCCCAGGACCCGGGGAAGCGGACGGGGGCCCCGGGCGATAGCGTCCGCACATGCCAGCAGAGCCCCCCGAAGTCTTCCCCCGCTCCGATTCACCCGCTAAAGCGGTCAGTGTCCGCAGGGCCAGGACCGCCGATGTACCGGCGGTGCGCCGACTGCTCGACGCGTACAGCCGACAGGGGATCCTGCTCGACAAAGCGACCGTGACGCTTTACGAGGACATCCAGGAGTTCTGGGTCGCGGAACGGGACGACAACGCGGAGGTCGTCGGCTGCGGCGCCCTGCACGTCATGTGGGAAGACCTCGCGGAAGTCCGCACCCTGGCGGTGAACCCGCAGGTCAAGGGCGGTGGCGTGGGCCACCAGGTGCTCGACAAGCTGCTGCAGACCGCGCGCTGGCTCGGTGTTCGCAGGGTTTTCTGTCTGACCTTCGAAGTCGAGTTCTTCGCCAAGCACGGCTTCGTGGAGATCGGCGAGACGCCGGTCGATACGGTCGACACCGATGTCTACAGCGAGCTACTGCGTTCCTATGACGAGGGCGTCGCGGAGTTCCTCGGTCTCGAACGAGTGAAACCGAACACCTTGGGCAACAGCCGGATGCTTCTGCATCTGTGATCGTCGCGTCCGGTATTCCGGCAACGGGCGGCGCCCGGTGCCCTATGTCCGAAACGCGCATGTTTACTGCCCGGGTGGGCAGCGTACAACTCCGGGATCTCTCCCGATCTCAGCCGAGGGTTTGTGTTTTCCACGGAAAAGCGGTTTGCTTTCCGCGTACTGCAGTAGTGGGTAGTAGTGCATATAACAAGGGGACGGCGAATCGGCGGCCGTGGTCGCGTGGTCGGCCCCTCGGATATCGATGAAAGGAAATCCGGTGGCACAGAAGGTTCAGGTCCTTCTTGTCGATGACCTCGACGGTGGCGAGGCGGACGAGACCGTGACGTTCGCGCTCGACGGCAAGACCTACGAGATCGACCTCACCACCGCCAATGCGGACAAGCTGCGCGGTCTTCTCGACACCTACGTGAAGAACGGCCGGCGCACCGGTGGCCGTGCCGCGAGCGGCCGGGGCAAGGCGCGCGCCGCGTCCGGTGGCAACCAGGACACCGCGCAGATCCGCGCGTGGGCGAAGGAGAACGGCCACGAGGTGAACGACCGCGGCCGTGTCCCCGCCGCCATCCGCGAGGCCTACGAGAAGGCCAACGGCTGAGCGCTCGGCGCGGCCGATGCACGGCGCAGGCGGGCCCGGTGGCAGCACGTCGCCGCCGTGTCCACGAGACGCACGAGATCGGGGGCGCCCCCACCGCCCCCCACGACCGGACAGGTCGACACGGCCGTCAAGGTCGTCAGGGCCGGCAGGACCGGTTCCACCTCGCGCCCGGGTTCGGGGGGCCGCACCCACACGGCGGCCTCCTGCGAGCCGGCCCACCCCGGAGGCGTCGGCGCGTCGATGGACGCGCCGGCCCCGAGCGTGACGAGGTCCAGGGGGAGCGCCCCCCACTCCAGCCAGTCGAGCAGGCCGGGCACCTCGTCGGCGCTGCCCGCGGCGAGCAGCAGCCGCATCGTTTCCCCCCGTACGGCCACCGGCGAGCGGGGATCGAGCCTGCGCAGCATCGCGAACCCGGCGTCGGCCGGGACCTCGAGCACGTCGAAGCGGAGCCCCGTGCGCAGTCTGGCGCCCTCGGGGCCGCACGTCGTGGCCCAGCCCAGCTCGTCCTCGTACCACTGACGGACGCGCTCGGATCCGGCCGTATCGGCCGGTGCGCCCGCGTCGAGCGGACGCCGGGGCTTGGGGAGGGCGGCTTCGGGGCGGTGCGGGGCGGGCGGAGGAACGACCATGCCAGGAGCAACCCCCGAGAACCGCCCGGGGTTACGCGCTGTGCCGGTTCAAACGCGCCACGTGTCCGAAATCGGGGCGTACGGGAGCGTTGGGCGGCGCAATGGTGTTCGCCCATAGCGGAGGGAACCGGCGCGCGCCGCATGGAGTGTCAGTCCTTGCGGGTAAGACATCCCTAGTGGGAGGGGCGACACGGAAAGGCCGGGCCGCCCGCGTTCGCCATCGGCGTAGTGATGGTGGAGGTATCTGCCTGGCCTGCGGGAACATCGTCTCGCACCATCGGGTTGGAGCAGGTGTCGGCGTTCGGGGACGGGAGACTGTCCAGGGAAGGGTCCGGGTGTCGGCAGATGGAATGAGCGGTCCCCGCTTACGGGACTAAGCTGCGGAAGGACAGGGAGGGGACAGCCCCCTTACTGCCTGACCGCTCTGAGGAGCGATTAACGATGTTCGAGAGGTTCACCGACCGCGCGCGGCGGGTTGTCGTCCTGGCTCAGGAAGAAGCCCGGATGCTCAACCACAACTACATCGGCACCGAGCACATCCTCCTGGGCTTGATCCACGAGGGCGAGGGTGTCGCCGCTAAGGCCCTGGAGAGCCTCGGGATTTCGCTCGAGGCGGTCCGCCAGCAGGTGGAGGAGATCATCGGCCAGGGCCAGCAGGCCCCGTCCGGCCACATCCCCTTCACCCCCCGTGCCAAGAAGGTCCTGGAGCTGTCGCTCCGCGAGGCCCTTCAGCTGGGCCACAACTACATCGGCACGGAGCACATCCTGCTCGGCCTGATCCGCGAGGGCGAGGGCGTCGCCGCCCAGGTCCTGGTCAAGCTGGGCGCCGACCTCAACCGGGTGCGGCAGCAGGTCATCCAGCTGCTCTCCGGTTACCAGGGCAAGGAGACCGCCACCGCCGGCGGTCCTGCCGAGGGCACGCCCTCCACGTCCCTGGTGCTCGACCAGTTCGGCCGCAACCTGACGCAGGCCGCTCGTGAGTCCAAGCTCGACCCGGTCATCGGGCGCGAGAAGGAGATCGAGCGCGTCATGCAGGTCCTGTCGCGCCGTACCAAGAACAACCCGGTCCTGATCGGTGAGCCCGGCGTCGGCAAGACCGCCGTCGTCGAGGGCCTCGCCCAGGCCATCGTCAAGGGCGAGGTGCCCGAGACCCTCAAGGACAAGCACCTCTACACCCTCGACCTCGGCGCGCTCGTCGCCGGTTCCCGCTACCGCGGTGACTTCGAGGAGCGGCTGAAGAAGGTCCTCAAGGAGATCCGCACCCGCGGCGACATCATCCTGTTCATCGACGAGCTGCACACGCTCGTCGGCGCGGGTGCCGCCGAGGGCGCCATCGACGCCGCCTCGATCCTGAAGCCGATGCTGGCCCGCGGTGAGCTCCAGACCATCGGTGCCACCACGCTCGACGAGTACCGCAAGCACCTGGAGAAGGACGCCGCGCTCGAGCGCCGCTTCCAGCCCATCCAGGTCGCGGAGCCGTCGCTGCCGCACACCATCGAGATCCTCAAGGGTCTGCGCGACCGCTACGAGGCCCACCACCGTGTCTCCATCACGGACGAGGCCCTCGTGCAGGCGGCCACGCTCGCCGACCGGTACATCTCGGACCGCTTCCTGCCGGACAAGGCGATCGACCTGATCGACGAGGCCGGTTCCCGGATGCGCATCCGCCGGATGACCGCGCCGCCGGACCTCCGCGAGTTCGACGAGAAGATCGCGGGCGTCCGTCGCGACAAGGAGTCGGCGATCGACTCCCAGGACTTCGAGAAGGCGGCTTCCCTCCGCGACAAGGAGAAGCAGCTCCTCGCCGCGAAGGCCAAGCGCGAGAAGGAGTGGAAGGCCGGCGACATGGACGTCGTCGCCGAGGTCGACGGCGAGCTGATCGCCGAGGTCCTCGCGACCGCCACCGGCATCCCGGTCTTCAAGCTGACCGAGGAGGAGTCCTCGCGTCTGCTGCGCATGGAGGACGAGCTCCACAAGCGGGTCATCGGCCAGAAGGACGCCGTCAAGGCGCTCTCGAAGGCGATCCGTCGTACGCGCGCCGGTCTGAAGGACCCGAAGCGTCCGGGTGGTTCGTTCATCTTCGCCGGTCCGTCCGGTGTCGGTAAGACCGAGCTGTCCAAGGCGCTCGCCGAGTTCCTCTTCGGTGACGAGGACGCGCTGATCTCCCTCGACATGTCGGAGTTCAGCGAGAAGCACACGGTCTCGCGTCTCTTCGGTTCGCCCCCCGGCTACGTGGGCTACGAAGAGGGTGGCCAGCTCACCGAGAAGGTGCGCCGCAAGCCGTTCTCCGTCGTCCTCTTCGACGAGGTGGAGAAGGCCCACCCGGACATCTTCAACTCGCTGCTCCAGATCCTGGAGGACGGTCGCCTGACCGACTCCCAGGGCCGCGTCGTGGACTTCAAGAACACGGTCATCATCATGACGACCAACCTTGGTACGCGTGACATCTCCAAGGGGTTCAACCTGGGCTTCGCCGCCCAGGGCGACACGAAGTCCAACTACGAGCGCATGAAGAACAAGGTGTCGGACGAGCTCAAGCAGCACTTCCGCCCCGAGTTCCTCAACCGCGTGGACGACGTCGTCGTCTTCCCGCAGCTGTCGCAGGACGACATCCTCAAGATCGTCGACCTGATGGTCAGCAAGGTGGACGAGCGCCTCAAGGACCGCGACATGGGCATCGAGCTCTCGCAGTCCGCGAAGGAGCTCCTCTCCAAGAAGGGCTACGACCCGGTGCTCGGCGCGCGTCCGCTGCGTCGCACGATCCAGCGCGAGGTCGAGGACACCCTCTCGGAGAAGATCCTCTTCGGCGAGCTGCGTCCGGGCCACATCGTGGTCGTCGACACGGAGGGCGAGGGCGAGAACAAGACCTTCACCTTCCGCGGCGAGGAGAAGTCGGCGCTGCCGGACGCTCCTCCGATCGAGGACGCGGCGGCGGGTGGCTCCGGTGGCCCGAACCTGTCCAAGGAGGCGTAGCCCCTCCGGGGTGAGCCTGTGAAGGGTGGGCCCGAACCGTTCCTGCTGGACGGTTCGGGCCCACCCTTTTTCAGCGCCCCCGGACCGTGATCTCGGCGGTCGGGAAGAGTGCGGCGTACGAGGCCGGGTCCTGGGGCGCCGCCTGGTCCGGGAAGATTTCCACCGCCTGGACCGACGGGAAGCAAGACGCGTATGGGGCGATCTGGGCGAGGCCGTCGGACAGGCGCAGAGCGAGGCGGGTGATGTGCGGGAGCTCCGGCAGCGGCGGTGGGGGAAGGGTTTCACCCTCCAGGTAGAGGCCCCTGAGCCCCGTGTGGTCGGCCAGCTCTTCCCAGTCGGTGGCCTGCAGAGGGTTGGCGCTCACGCTGAGAAAGGTGAGCCCGGACAGGATGGGCAGGGCGCGTAGGCCGGTGTGGGCCGCCGCGCCCCGCGCCAGGTAGAGGGAGCGCAGCCGGTCCGAGAACGGCAGCTCGTCCATGAGCGCCTCCCCGGGCAGGGCGTAGCCGATGAACAGGGACGACAGCCGCTTCAGCGCGGACAGGCCGCGCGTGCCCGGCACCTCGATGAGGCCCAGGTGCTCCAGGCCGGTGCCGGCGAGCGGCGTGAGGTCGAGCGTGTGCGGGCTGCGCCGCAGCGTGAGGGTCCGCAGGGCGGGCAGCTCCCGTAGCGGGCCCAGGTCGTCCACGGCGGCGTTGTCGGCGAGCGCGAGGGCTTCCAGCCGCTCCGGGTCCGTCGCCGCGAAGATCTCCTCCCAGGTGTACGAACCCGTCAAATCGAGGCGCCGCCACGAGGCCATCGTCCGCGCCGCCTCCCACTGCTCGCGGCCGTGCACCGTCAGGTCCAGCTTCTCGCGGTCCACGTGGGCCAGGACGTCGTCCGCGTATTCCTGAGCGGGGAACCTGTGCCACGTGCCCACCAACTGTCGCCGCACCTCCAGGGATGGGTGCTCGCGGTACTTCTTCAGGACCGGGAGCGAGCCCTCCTCGCCGAGCAGGGACGCCGTCACGGTCACCGCGTGCGCCTCGTCGTCCGACAGGCCCTGGGGGCCGGGCAGGAGTTCGAGGACGAGGCGGCCCGCCTGGGCCAGTTGATGTGCTTCTGTCACCGTACGGGGCGGGATCAGGCCCCCCGCCCGCCCCCGTACCTCCTCCGCGACCTCCTGGTCCACCGAGGTCGCGTCCTGGAGGCAGGCCAGGGCGAGCAGCGTCATGCGCGGGGTGCCGGGGGCCAGCAGCCCGCGGAGCAGGCGGCCGCGTTCGCGGGTGCGGGCGTGGGCGACGGCCATGCGCAGGACGTCCTCCCACTGGGTGTCGTCGGCGCGGCCGAGCAGGACGTCGAAGTGGCCCTCCTCGACGGCGTACCGGGCGGCGAGGTGGTCGAGGAACGTGCGGTGCGCGAAGTCGACGACCCCGGCGGCCGGGGAGCGCAGGACGCCGCTGCGCAGGAGGAGGTGGCGCAGGATCGCCGGCGCATCGCCCTGGGCGGCAGCTGCGGGGACGGTCGGCAGGGCGCGTTCGAGGAGGGAGAGCGCGGTGTCCTCGTCCATTTCGCTGCGGCCCGCGAGGACGAGGGCGTAGGCGAGGCGCTGGAGGAGTTCGATCTGGTCCTCGGTCTCCAGGTCGATGCCGTCGAGGTTGCCCATGCCGCGCTGCCGGTCGCGCTCGGTCAGGATCATCTGCAGGGCGGCGTCGTAGAGGGCTTTGCGGCGGGGCGGGAGGTAGCCGCGCCGGGCCCGGTGCAGGGCGCAGATCAGGCCGCACATCAGCGGGTTGGCGGCGAGCCGGGCGAGGTCGGGCTTGGTGCGCAGGGCGTCGAGGAGGGGTTCCTCGTGCTCGGGGGCGCGGGCGGCGGTGTGCCAGCGGCGTACGAAGGCGGTGACGCGGGCGCTGTCCATGGGGGCGAGCGTCAGTTCGGTGAAGCCGTCGTCGGACAGCCATTCCGGGCGGACGGCGGTGGGCCGTGCGGTGAGCAGCCAGCGGTTGCCCGGGTAGCCGCGTACGAGGGCGAGGAGCCAGTCCCGTACGCGGAGGCGGTCGGCGGCGGGGACCTCGTCGAGCCCGTCGACCATGACGAGGGCGCGGCCGTCGGTCAGGACGCGCTCGGCCCAGCCCTCGGGCGGGGTGTGCGGGCAGTCCGTGCCGGTGAGGAAGTCGGCGGGGGCGGGCAGCCGGGGCGCGCGGGCCAGGGTGCGCAGCGGCAGGACGTAGGGGACGCGGTCCTCGGTGGTGGTGGCGAGCCACTGGATCAGGGTGGTCTTGCCGGAGCCCGCGCCGCCGCGCAGCAGGACGCGGTCGTGGGCGGCGAGGGCGTCGGCGACGGCGAGGCGCACGGTGACCGGGGTGGGTTCGGGGGAGCCGGGTCCTGGCGGGCCGTCCTCGACGGCGGTCGCTTCGAGGCTGAGGTAGGCGAGGTCGAGCGGCCAGGAGTCGGTGGTGTCGCGGGCGTCGAGGCCGAAGATCGTCAGGTGGTTGTGGCGCAGGGCGAGGTAGCTCCGGTAGCGCTGTTCGAACGCGCGGTCGGCGCCGCTGCCCGGGGCCCGCGCAAGCAGGGCGTCCAGCTTGGCGATGGTCTCGGCCTGCCCCCGGCTCTGCTCGACCAGCGTGCGGGCCACGAAGGTGGACCGCTGGGTGAAGAAGTGCAGGATGTGCAGGCACGCCCACTCGGTGAGGTTGTCCAGGAAGTAGGCGGCGTCCGTCGAGAGGCCGGGCGCGGGGGCGGCGGCGCGCAGGGTCCGGGCCAGTTCCCGGTGGCCGAGCCGGACGGCCTGGACGTCGTCCATGCCGAGGTCGCCGAGGGAGCGCAGGGTGCGAGCGAGGGCGAGGACGACCGCTTCGCCCTCGTCGTACGGGAACGGGGGCTCGCCGGGCCCGTCGAGCGCGGCCGTGACGAGCTTCCTGGCGAGGCGTTCGACGTCCTGTTCGGTCAGCGTGCGCTTCTCGCCCTTGAAGGAGACGAGCCCGGAGATGCGGACGGGCCGGTCGGTGAGGCCCGCGCCGGGGCCCTCCTGGACGAGCAGTTTGCGGAGCGCGGGGACGATCAGGCTCGATGCCAGCCGGGTGCCGAGGACAGCGGGATCCATGGCTCGGGAGCGTAGCCCCGATCACATCCGACGCGGGTTGGATCTTGAGCGCCGGTGACAAGCCGCACAAGCGATTTGCCCGGTACTACCCGAAATAGTGGAACGTTGGCATCGCGGGGTGTCGGTTGCGCGATCGAGGGAGCCCGCCGTTTTGTCTTGTTTGCGAACAAAGGGGTGGAGTGGGCGCTGACGGCTGGGGTCCGGGCGCGCTGTGTGGGGCTAAACCATCGATCGGTGGATAAATCAGGCACTTCGCCTGCGGTTCCTCGGGGGTGTCAAGAGACCGCCGTCACCCCACCCGTGTACGACGTGTCGTAGTAATTCGGGACATTGAGTTGGAGGTGGGGTGGGGGTTACCAAGGGATGGCCGACCCGGTGACACGAGGACGTGAGCCGGGTCCCTCCACGCCCAGCCGGAGTCCCTTCGGGTTCCAGGAGGGCGCCCCAGGACCCGAATGTCCCCGAAGCTCGAAGAGGTCTCCCCGTATGTCGAAGCGCACCATCTCCCGCCGTCCCGGTTCGTCGGTCCTCCGTCAGCGCGCCGCCGTCGTGGCCGCCGGTTTCGGTCTGTCCGCCGCGCTGGGCGCCGGGGTCGCGCTCGCCGCCGACTCCGCCCAGGGCCCGCTGCCCGCCGTCTCCGCCGCGTCGGTGCAGGCGCAGGCCGACGCCCAGGCCAAGGCCGCCGCCTCCGCCAAGCAGGCCGCCGCGAAGGCCGAGGCCGCCGCCGTGAAGGCCAAGCAGGCCGCCGCGAAGAAGGCCGCCTCCTGGATCGACCCGGTCACCCACTACCAGCTCTCCGCCGGCTACAACCAGGGCGGCAGCATGTGGTCCACCGGCAAGCACTCCGGCCAGGACTTCGCCGTGCCGATCGGCACCAATGTCATGGCCGTGCACGGCGGCACCGTCGTCAAGACCGGCGGCAACGGCGCCGGTGACGGCCCCGCCTACGGCAACGCCGTCGTCATCAAGCACGCCAACGGCACGTACTCCCAGTACGCGCACCTGTCCCGGATCGACGTCCACGTCGGCCAGAGCGTGTCCACGGGCCAGCACATCGCCCGGTCCGGCAACACCGGCAACTCCAGCGGCCCGCACCTGCACTTCGAGATCCGTACGACCCCGAACTACGGCTCCGCGGTGAACCCGGTCGCCTTCATGCACTCCAAGGGCGTGAAGGTCTGATCCGCTGAGGGCTGCTTCAGCCCTTGTGGGCCTGGACGACCAGGTCCGTGGCGACCTCGAGGATGGCCTTGCGCTTCTCCTCGGGGTCGCCTTCGGTGTCCTTCAGGACGAACATTCCCGCGTGCATCGAGAACAGGGCGCTGAAGCAGCGCACCCGGTTGGTCAGGGTGACGTCCTCGGGCAGCAGATGGTCGAGGAGGGTCGTCATCCGCTCCTTGAAGTTCTCGCCGATGCTCAGCTCGCGCATCGTCGCCTGGTTCTCCTGCATGAAGCGGAAGAGCGGGGCCGCGTTCGTGAGCGCGATGCCGTAGCGGGTGAGGATCTCGCGCTTGGTGTCCAGGGTCGACGGCTGGCCGTCCGCCCAGACGATCAGCTCGTCGATCGGCCTCATCAGGTCGTCGAAGAGGCTGACGACGATGTCCTCCTTGGTCTTGAAGTGGTAGTACAGTGCCGCCTTCGTGACGCCGAGGCGCTCGGCGATCTCCCGCAGCGAGGTCTTCTCGTACCCCTGCTCGGCGATGAGTTCGAGGGCCACGTCCTGGATGCGCTGGCGGGTGTCCCCGCGCCGCTGCTGCGGCTTGCTGCTGCTGCCCGTGACCATCGCGTGCCCCTCGTGCTCCTTGGAGTTCTCTTGGGAGAAACTTACTTGACGCCCGGCTAGTTGGCGCTCTACCTTCCCCATTGTAGGTAACTAGCCGGGCGGCAAGTAAGTCCCGGAATCGACTTCTGGGGGAGCTGGGGATCATGGCGACAGCAGCGATACAAGAACAAGAGCAGGGAAAACAGCCGCGCAGCGTACGCGTCGTGCTGATGGCGCTGATGATCGCCATGCTGCTCGCCATGCTCGACAACATGATCGTGGGCACCGCGATGCCGACGATCGTGGGTGAGCTGGGCGGACTCGACCACCTCTCCTGGGTCGTCACGGCCTACACGCTCGCCACCGCCGCCTCCACCCCCATCTGGGGCAAGATCGGCGACATGTACGGCAGGAAGGGCGCCTTCCTGACCTCCATCGTCATCTTCCTGATCGGCTCCGCGCTCAGCGGCATGGCCCAGGACATGGGCCAGCTCATCGGGTTCCGGGCCGTCCAGGGCCTCGGCGCCGGCGGTCTCATGGTCGGTGTCATGGCGATCATCGGCGACCTCATCCCGCCCCGGGAGCGCGGCAAGTACCAGGGCATGATGGCCGGCGTCATGGCGCTCGCCATGATCGGCGGACCGCTCGTCGGCGGCACCATCACCGACCACCTCGGCTGGCGCTGGGCCTTCTACATCAACCTGCCGATCGGCGCGGTCGCGCTCGTGATGATCACCGCGGTCCTGCACCTGCCGAAGAAGCGCTCCTCGGGCAAGATCGACTATCTCGGCGCGGCGCTGCTCACCGTGGGCATCACCGCGATCGTCCTCGTCACCACGTGGGGCGGGTCGGAGTACGCCTGGAACTCCGCCGTGATCATGGAGCTGATCGCGATCGGCGTCGCCGCGCTCGTCGGCTTCGTCTTCTCGCAGACCAAGGCCGCCGAACCGATCCTGCCGCTGCACATCTTCCGCAGCCGCAACTTCACCCTGATGTCCCTGATCGGCTTCATCACCGGGTTCGTGATGTTCGGCGCGGTGCTCTTCCTGCCGCTGTACCAGCAGGCCGTGCAAGGCGCGTCCGCGACCAACTCCGGTCTGCTGCTCCTGCCCATGCTGCTCTCGATGATGGTCGTCTCGCTGGTCGCGGGCCGGGTCACCACGAACACCGGCAAGTACAAGGTCTTCCCGATCGTCGGCAGCGTCCTGATGGTGGCGGGCCTGTTCCTGCTCGCCCAGATGGACACCGGCACCTCCCGCTTCACCTCCGGCCTCTACATGGCCGTGCTCGGCGCCGGCATGGGCTGCCTCATGCAGATCACGATGCTGGTCGCGCAGAACAGCGTCGAGATGAAGGACATGGGCGTCGCGTCCTCGTCCACCACGCTGTTCCGCACCCTGGGCTCGTCGTTCGGTGTCGCCATCATGGGCGCGCTGTTCAACAACAAGGTGCAGGACGTCATGGCGCAGAAGGCGGGCGCGCTCGGCGGCAAGGTCACCGAGCAGTCGGCGCAGCTCGACGCCGCGAGCCTGGCGAAGCTGCCGGTCCAGGCCCGCGAGGCCTACCAGTACGCGGTCTCCTCCGGTACGCACTCCGCGTTCCTGCTCGGATCGATCGTGGCGATCGGCGCGCTGGTCGCGGCGTGGTTCGTGAAGGAGGTCGCGCTGCGCGGGGCGGGCCCGCAGAAGGCGGCGGAGGCCGACACGACGGACGTCCCGTCCGACGGCGGCACGGCGGACGGTCAGTCGGCCGTCGACGACAAGCAGACCGAGGGCGGCGCGGCCGGGGACGCCGCGCGGGGCGGAAAGACGGTGCCAGAGTCCGTCTGAGCGGACCGCCCCTTTGCCCGCCCCCGGTCGCGGACGGCCCCGGCGCCAACAGGCACCGGGGCCGTCGGCTGTCCGCAACTGTGTACGACCCCGGCGCGCTGAGCAGGCACTGGGGGCCGTCGGCTGCTCGGGGCGGTGCCGGGTCGGCGGCTGTGCTGAGCCGGAGCGGGATCGGTGCGGCGTAGGGGGTTAAGGCGCGGCGGGGTCGGCTGAGTTAGGCGGTGAAGCGCGGCTGGGTTGGCTGGCCGGGGCGGTGAGGTGCGGCGGGGTCGGTGCGCCGTGTAGGGGGTGAGGCGCGGCGGGGTCGGCTGAGCGGGGCGGTCAGGCGCGGCTGACTGGGGCGGTGAGGCGCGGCGATCGGTGCGGCGTGCGGGCGGTGAGGTGCGGCTCGGTCGGCTGACCGGGGCGTGAAGCGCGGTTTGGGGGTCTGCTGAGCGGGGGGCATCCGTGTCCGCCTCCGCCTCACGCCGGCGGGCCCGGTGCTCAATAGGTGCCGGGGCCGGCGGCGTGTGGGTGAGGGGTCAGGTGCGGGTGTCCGGTAGGCGGAGCATCGGGAAGCTGCCCGTGTTCGTCGGGGCGTGTTCGGGGAGCCAGAGGACGGCCACCGCGCCCTCCGCCGGGGTGTCGGGGCCGGCTCCCGGCGGGCGTACGTTGCGGAACGTGAGCCGGGCGCCCAGAACCTGGGCCTGACCCGCCGCGATCGTCAGGCCGAGCCCGTGCCCGTGCCCCGCGCGGTCGGCGGCGCCCGTACGGAAGCGGCTCGGGCCCTCCTCAAGGAGCTCCTCGGGGAAGCCGGGCCCGTGGTCGCGGACCCGGATGACACGGCCCTCGACGCTGACCTCGATGGGCGGCCGGGCGTGCTTCGAGGCGTTCGCCAGCAGGTTGATGAGGATGCGCTCCAGGCGGCGCGGGTCGGTCGTCACCTCGGACTCGTGGACCACCTGGACCGACACGCCGTCGGCGGCACGCGCCGCGATCCGGCGCTCCACGAACTCGCCCAGCATGATGTCCTGCAGCTCGGCCCGCTCGGCGGCGCTGTCGAGCCGCGCCACTTCGAGCACGTCCTCGACGAGCGTCCGCATCGCCTGCGCCCGGTCCTTCACCAGCTCGCTGGGGCGCCCCTCGGGCAGCAGCTCGGCCGCCGTGAGCAGACCGGTGACCGGCGTGCGCAGCTCGTGCGCGATGTCCGCGGTGACCCGCCGCTCGGCCTCGAGCCGCTGCTGGAGCGCGTCGGCCATCGCGTCGACGGCCTGCGCGAGATCGTCGGTCTCGTCCCGTACGACCCCGCCGATCGCCTCCCGTACGCGCACCTCGGTGCTGCCCTGCGCGACCTCGCGGGCCGCGCCGGCCGCCTTGCGCAGGCGGCGCGAGAGCTGCCCGCCGATGAGCACGCCGAGCGCGCTGCCGCCGAAGACGACGGAGATGGACCCGATGAGCAGGGCCTGGTCGAGGTCCTTCATGACGGTGGCGCTGCGGTCGGTGAAACGGGTGTGCACCGAGAGCAGGTCACCGTTGCCGAGCGGCACGGCGGCCCAGATGTCGGGCACGCCGTTGGACGGCTCGGAGATGTACGTGGCCCGGCGCCCGGACAGCACCTTCTGCCGCAGGTCGTGCGGCATGGCGGGGTCGTTGACCTTGAACCCGACGGGCAGGTTGCCGCCGCGCGCCTCGTACTGCCGCTGCACGAACTGGATGCGCTCGTCCTGCACGTCGCGCGCGTTGTCCAGCATCGAGACGCGCGCCGCGTTGTGCACGACGAGGCTCAGCGCGACGGCGACCAGCGCCCCGACCAGCGCGATGGCCACGCTGATCTTCCACCGCACCCCGTACCGCAGACTGCGCCGCAGACGGCGGGGGAGAAGGGCGCGCAGAGGCACCCGGACCCGCCGCGGCTCCGGCCCGCTCATTTCCGCATCCCCACAGGCCCCCCAGGCATCAGCACCGACATCGATCCGCCCGACCCGCTCAGGCCTTCAACTTGTAGCCGAAGCCGCGGACGGTCTCGATGCGGTCCTGCCCGATCTTCGTACGCAGCCGCTGCACATGGACGTCGACGACGCGGGTGTCCCCGCCCCAGCCGTAGTCCCACACGCGTTCGAGCAGCTTGTCGCGGGACAGGACGGTGCCGGGGGCCGCGGAGAACTCCAGGAGGAGCCGCATCTCGGTCGGCGTCAGCGCGACCGGCACGCCGTCCTTCCTGACCTCCATGCCCTCCGTGTCGATCTCCAGGTCACCGAAGTGCAGGACGCCCCCGTCGGCGCCCGCCGACTCCTCCGCACCGCCTGCGCCCGCCGCTGACGGTCCGCCGGCGTGGCCGAAGCGGCGCAGCACCGCGCGGATACGGGCCACGAGCACGGCCCCGTCGAACGGCTTGGTCACGTAGTCGTCGGCCCCCGCCTCCAGGCCCAGTACGACGTCGATGGAGTCCGCGCGCGCGGACAGCATGATCACGGGAACGGTGGACTCGTCACGGATGCGGCGGCACAGGGACACCCCGTCCAGCCCCGGCAGCATCACGTCGAGGAGGGCGATGTCCGGCTGGTCCTTGCGGAACGCCTCCAGACCGGCGAGCCCGTCGGGCATGGCGGTGACCGCGAAACCGTCGCGCTCCAGAGCGAGCTGCGTCGCCTCGCGGATGACGTCGTCGTCCTCGACGAACAGCACGTGGGTCTGCTCACCCTTGCGCTCACCCATGGCGCTCATTGCCCTCTCCATCCGCTGCGTCCGTCCGTATGTGTGTCTCTGCAAGTGTCAGCTGTCGTCCGTGGGTGCGGGGGACGCCCCGTCCACGGCATGGCTGTAGGCGTTGTGCGTGCGGCCCTCCTGCTTGAAGCCGTCCCCGCTCCAGCGGTAGGTGAGGATCTCCTCGCCCGAGGGGGAGGAGACCGAGTCGCCCTTCTCGTACACCTGCTTGGTGACCACCAGATCACCCCGGTCGATCTCGGCGTAGACCGGGGGCTCCTCGGCCTGGAAGACGTTCCGGTAGGCACCGCCGTCGTCCTGGTACACGTACGTCCCGATCCCCACGGCGTCACCGCAGGTCATGACATTGACGAGGACGTCGTCCGTCGCGCCGCCGGTCAGATTCCCGTAGCTGACGTCGACCGGGTACTCGTCGGCGACACACGGCTTGAGGTCGCTCTTGATGTCCGCGCTGACCTTGGGATCGTGCTTGAGCAGCCGCACCGCGTCCACCGTGTCCGGCACCTCGGTCGGCGACGCCGACGGCGTCGCCTTCGCGGTGGCCGCCGAGTCGGTGGAGCCGACCGGGTCCGTGCGGGCGGGGCCCTCGTCCCGGGCGCCCGTACCACCGGCCGAACATGCCGCGAGGACCCCGACGAAAAGCCCGACGGCGGCGAGCCCGGCGATCGCCGAACTCCCCGCCCTCAAGACCCTCAGGGCCCTACGGATCCGGAAGGCACGTCTGCCTAGGCCGCGCAACGCTCCCGCTCCTCACGCTCGAGCGCGCGTGCATCGAGGTCCCGGCTCTCCAGCTCCTCACGGAGGCGGGCGAGGGCCCGGTGCAGCGTGCTCTTCACGGTTCCGGCCGACATTCCGAGCGCGGCGGCCGTCTCCTCGGTGGACATCTGCTCCCAGTGTCGCAGCACCACGACGCTGCGCTGCTTCGGAGCCAGCACCTTCATGATGTCCATCAGGAGCGCGCGGTCGGCGTGCTGCTCCGTGGAGTCGTCCATCACGGACTCGGGAAGCTGCTCGGTGGGCACCTCTTCCAGCTTCCGGGCGCGCCACCACTCGGTCCGCGTGTTGATCATGACGCGGCGCAGATAGGCGTCGGCGAGACGCTTGTCGGCTATGCCGTCCCAACGCCCGTACGTCCGTACGAGCGCGGTCTGGAGCAGGTCCTGGGCGTCCACGGGGTCCGGCACCAGGCGCCGGGCGCTGCGCAACAGGGCGTCCTGCCGCGTCCTGACGTACTCCTCGAACTCGAGCACCTCGCCACCGTGCGCCATGATCAACCGCCTCCCGCTTCCCGCAGTCCCCGTGTGTGTCGCCCGCACCGGTCATGTGCGGTCACGAGGAAGAAGTTACGGAGGGGTTGTCACGGCGTTGTCCGTTCCAGACGTCGGAGAACGCACGGCTGTCCGTCGGTTGTGTAACGAACGCAAGTGCGGACTCCCAACTCGGAGACCGCGCTCCGGCTCAGCCGGCCGGAAGACGGTAGAACCCGCCACCCAGCGGCTCCACCAGACCGTCCGCAACCAGACCGTCCAGAGCGCGGGCCCGCTGCACCGGCTCGTGCCACACCCGGTCCAGCGCCGCCTGCGGTACGGGGGCAACGGCGTCCCGCAACACCGCCAGCAACTTGCCCCGCACCTGACGGTCCGTCCCCGCGTACGTCTGCCCGCGCCGCGGCGGCCCGTCATGCGCGGGCTTCCCCGCCAGACGCCACGCGCACATCGCCGCGATCGGACACCGGTGGCACTCCTCGTTCTTCGCCGTGCACACCAGCGCGCCCAACTCCATCGACGCCGCCGCCCACTTCGCGGCCGTCTCCTCCCGCTCGGGCAGGAGCGCGCGGGCCAGCTTGCGCTCCGCGGCGGTCGTGGCGTTCGGCGGATACTGCACACCGGCCACGGCCCGCGCGAGGACGCGCCGCACATTCGTGTCCAGGACGGCGTGGCGCTGCCCGTACGCGAACGACGCGACCGCCGCCGCCGTGTACTCGCCGATGCCCGGCAGGGCCAGGAGCTGCGCGTGCCCGGTCGGTACGTCGCCGCCGTGCCGTTCCGTTATGGCCACCGCCGCGCCGTGCAGCCGCAGGGCTCGGCGTGGGTAGCCCAGGCGGCCCCAGGCGCGCACCGCCTCGCCCGGGGCGTCCTTCGCCAGGTCCGCCGGGCGGGGCCAGCGGGCGATCCACTGCTCGTACACCGGCAGGACACGGCTCACCGGAGTCTGCTGCAGCATGAACTCGCTGACCATCACGGCCCACGGGCCCGCGTCGGGGTGGCGCCAGGGGAGGTCCCGGGCGTGTTCGCCGAACCAGTCGATGACGGGGTCGTGGAGATCGGAGCGGGCTGGGACGTTCTCGGGGGTCTTCGTCAGCGCAGTCATGGCACCCACGATGGTGCCACGGCCTCCGGCCTCACCGGGCCCGACCCGCGCGCCCACTGCTCTGCCCGGGTACAGCGGGGGCCACTTTCTCCGGCGGACCCGGGCCCCGGTACGGGCACACGCACTGATCCCCCGCGCTGGATCACACGGCCCCGGACCACAGCCGGGCCTACTTCACCGGTGCCCCGGCGCTGGGGCCCCCCGGCAGATTCTGATGAAGCCAGACCGCCCAAGCCGGTCGGGGCGTCCGCCGGGGGGCGGGGTGTTAGCGGGCCCTGCTTTTGCGGTTGCCCGGCGCTGGGGGTGCCGCCTTGCCCACCCTGCCGCCCCAGGCGGCAGATTGCCCAAGGCGGGGGCGGGGGCGCCCGGGGTGGGGGTGCGGGGGCGGCAGGTTGCCCAAGGCGGGGGCGGGGGCGCCCCGGACGGGGGTAGGTGCGGGGGGCGGCAGGTTGCCCGCGGCGGGACGAGGGCGGCCCGGGTGGGGAGGTGGGGCGAGTGGCAGGTTGCCCACGGCGGGGCGGGGGCGCCCAGGGTGGGGGTGGTGGACGGCAGATTGCCCTAGGCGGAGCGTGGGCGTCCGGGTGGGGGGCGGACTGCCCGAGGCGGCTGGGATTGGTCACCGTATGGACCACCGGGCCGCACCCGCGTCGCCACGGGAGGGGACGTGTCGGGGTGCCCCCGCAGGACACCGCCGGAATCCAGCGCCGGATACGCGACCTCTGGGCGGACAGCGGGCGATCAGACCGATCCGGCCGAGGAGGTACGCCGGCGCGGCCCCGCCCCACCATCCGGCAGGCCGCGCCCTACAGCGCCCTGCATGTACCCCTGGCGCGGGCTGCCCCCGCGCCCTACCGCCTGTGCGCCCCGCCCCCCGAGCGTCGTCGGCCACCGGACGGCGCCATGGGGCCCGGGCCCGTGAACCAGCGGGCCAGGCCGTTGCCCGAACCCCGCATCGTTTCCGTCAGCCGTGCCCCCGGCCGCGTGAGGAGGCGTACCACCAGCAGCGACATCAGGGTGCCGAGAAGCAGACCCGCCGCCACGTCGTGCGGATAGTGGACGCCCACGAAGACCCGGGAGAACGCCATGAGGATCGCCATCGGCACGGTGAAGAACCCGAGTCTCGGCCACGCCAGCGCCAGCCCCACCGCCGCCGCGGCAGCGATCGTCGCGTGGTTGCTGGGGAAGGACCAGTCCCCGTACACAGGACAGTCGATCAGCGACGGCAACGCCCCGGACACGGCCCGGCAGGGCCGCTCCTCATCGATCCCCGACTTCGCCAACTCGCTGCACACATACGCCACGGCGGTGCCGAGCGGCGCAAGTACCGCCACGGCAAGGGCGCGCGGATCGCCGCGCCGCGCCCGCCCCCAGGCGGCGACGAAGAGCACGGCGAAGACGAGCAGCCCCAGTTCCGTCCACACCTCCATCAAGTACTGGATCCAGGAGGGTGTGTCGTGCGCGAATCTGAGGATGCCGCGATAGAGATCGGAGTCGATGGTTCCCATGGTGACGGACAGTACGCAATGCCGGGGACGCGTGGAGCCGCCCGGGTGTGCCGTCCGTGATGATGATCCGGAAAACTTGCCGCGTGGGACGGCGGGTGAGCACGGGACAACGCCCGTTCGGCCGTAAGGTTTGGGGCGTGGGATCTCTGCGCAATCCGATCGGGCCGCTTCCCTCCTCCATCTACTGGCGAAGGAGGGTTGTTCTGGCGTCCGTTGTGGTGCTCCTCGCGCTGCTCGTCGTATGGATCGTCAACTTGGGCGGCGGGGGCGGGCGCAATGGCGCCGACGACTCCAAGGGCAAGCATCCGACGGACGTGATCACACCGGGCCCGTCCGGCACGGGCCCCGCGATCACCGAACATCCGGGCGGACGCGACGAGTCGGGCGGCGGCGGCTCGGGAAGCGGCTCCGGTTCCGGCGGCGGCTCGGGCGACGACGCGGGCGCGGGCACCGGCGCGGACGACGGCGCCGGCGGCTCCGCAGGCGGGAGCGGCGCGGGCGCGGGCGCAGCCGCCAACAACAGCGGCGGCAACGGCTATGGCGGCGGCTCCACTTCGACCTCAGGCGACCGCGTCCCGGCCGGATCGAGCCTGCCCGACTGCACGGCGGGCGGTGTGACCCTGGCCGTGCGCAGCCTCCACAACTCGTACGCGCCGGGCGACAAGCCGAAGCTCGAACTGGCCGTCAAGAACACCACGGACAAGGACTGCAAGGTCGATCTGGGCCCGAGGACGGCGGTCGTCACGATCACGAAGGCGGGCGGCGACGAGAAGTTCTGGTCGTCGGAGGACTGCCCGGCCGGTACGGGCGGCATCCTGCTCCGGGTCCCGGCGGGCGGCAAGGTCACGCAGACGCTGACGTGGGACCGCAAGCCGAGCACGCCGCACTGCGCCACGCCTCCGGCGGGGTCCGCGGGTCCGGGTACGTACCTGGTCGAGGTCAAGGGGGCCCAACTGGCCGCCGCCCGCGCGTCCTTCGTGCTGAAGTCGGACTGAGGTAGAGCTGGATCGGGGCTCGGCCCACCGCCACGGGGCTCCGCCCCGGGCCCCGCTCCTCAAGCGCCGGAGGGGCTGGAATCAGCCGGAGGGCTGGCTCCAGCTCTCTCAGACGTACCGCTCCAGGATCGACGACTCCGCCAGCCGGGACAGCCCCTCCCGAACGCTCCGCGCCCGCGCCTCCCCGACCCCGTCCACGGTCTGCAGGTCGTCCACGCTCGCGGCGAGCAGCTTCTGCAGCCCGCCGAAGTGCTCCACGAGCCGGTCGATGATCGCCCCGGGCAGCCGCGGCACCTTGGCGAGGAGCCGGAACCCGCGCGGCGACACCGCGGAGTCGAGCGCCTCGGGCGAGCCGGTGTACCCCAGGGCGCGCGCCACGGTCGGAAGTTCGAGCAGCTCACCGTGGTGCAGCGAGTCCAGTTCGACGAGCGCCTCGTCGACGGTGCGGGACCGCTTGGCCGTCGGCTCGGGCACGTAGTCCCGTACGACGAGCTCCCGCTCGGGCTCGACACCCGCGATCAACTCGTCGAGCTGGAGCGCGAGGAGCCGTCCGTCGGTGCCGAGCTCCACCACGTACTCGGCGATCTCGGTGGCGATGCGGCGCACCATCTCCAGGCGCTGGGCGACGGCCGTGACGTCCCGGACGGTGACGAGATCCTCGATCTCCAGCGCGGAGAGCGTGCCCGCGACCTCGTCGAGGCGGAGCTTGTAGCGCTCCAGGGTGGCGAGCGCCTGGTTGGCGCGGGAGAGGATCGCCGCGGAGTCCTCCAGGACGCGGCGCTGCCCGCCGACGTAGAGCGCGATGAGACGCATCGACTGGGAGACCGAGACGACGGGGAAGTTGACCTGCTTGCTCACACGGTCCGCGGTGCGGTGCCGGGTGCCGGTCTCCTCGGTGGGGATCATCGGGTCCGGGACCAGCTGGACCCCGGCGCGCAGGATCTTGTCGAGGTTGGAGGAGACCACGATGCCGCCGTCGAGCTTGCACAGCTCGCGCAGGCGGGTGGCCGTGAACTCCACGTCGAGGACGAAACCGCCCGTGCACATCGCCTCGACGGTCTTGTCGGAGCCGAGGACGATGAGCCCGCCGGTGTTCCCGCGGAGGATCCGCTCCAGACCGTCCCGCAGGGCCGTCCCGGGCGCCACGGCGCTCAGCGCGGCCCGCATCGAGGCGTCCGCGCCGGAGCTCCCTCCGGACTTGCCGGGAGCTGCCGCCCGGTCGTTGGCTGCCACTGCATTCCTCCGGATCGCAGACTCTTGGGCGCCGCCTTGGGGTTTGTCGCGTTCGTACGGTTGTCGCGTTCGCACGCACAGGCGAGACCAGGGCAAAGTCTACCGGCGCTCCTCCGTCTCCCGTGGGGCCTCTCGCCGACGGCTCTTGGGCAGCACCCGCAGCGCGTCCCCTATATCGGCGACTTCCAGGACCTTCATACCGGCGGGGATCTTGCCCGGATCGCCCGGAACGAGCGCGTGGGTGAACCCGAGACGGTGCGCCTCGGCGAGCCTGCGCTGCACCCCGGTGACCCGTCTGACCTCGCCCGC
Organism: Streptomyces sp. NPDC046939; assembly: GCF_040644575.1. Taxonomy (NCBI): domain Bacteria; kingdom Bacillati; phylum Actinomycetota; class Actinomycetes; order Kitasatosporales; family Streptomycetaceae; genus Streptomyces; species Streptomyces sp. NPDC046939. The sequence continues at coordinate 16,327 of NZ_JBEYWV010000009.1, read as the reverse complement.
GAGGCCCACTTCGCCGATCGCCACCAGGTTCTTCGGCAGCGGGGTGTCGCTCGCGGCGGAGGCGAGGGCGAGCGCGATGGCGAGGTCGGCGGCCGGTTCGGTCAGCTTCACGCCGCCGACCGTCGCGGAGTAGATGTCCCTCTTGCCCAAGGCGCTGATCCGGCCGCGCTGTTCGAGCACCGCGAGCATCATCGACACGCGGGACGTCTCCAGGCCGGACGTCGTACGGCGCGGGGAGGGGATCTGCGAGTCCACCGTGAGCGCCTGCACCTCGGCCACCAACGGGCGGCGGCCTTCGAGGGTGACGGTCAGGCAGGTGCCGGGGACCGGCTCGTCGCGCCGGGTCAGGAACAGGCCGGAGGGATCGGCGAGGCCGGTGATGCCCTCGTCGTGCAGTTCGAAGCAGCCCACCTCGTCCGTCGTCCCGTACCGGTTCTTCACGCCGCGGACCAGACGCAGGCGCGCGTGCCGGTCGCCCTCGAAGTTGAGGACCACGTCCACCAGGTGCTCCAGCAGACGGGGGCCCGCGATCGCGCCGTCCTTCGTGACATGGCCGACGAGCAGCGTGGACATGCCGCGCTCCTTCGAGGCGCGGATCAGCGCGCCCGCGACCTCGCGGACCTGTGCCATGCCGCCGGGCGCCCCGTCGATCTCGGGCGACGCCACCGTCTGCACGGAGTCCATGATCAGCAGGGACGGCTTCACCGCGTCCAGATGGCCGAGCACCGCGGAGAGGTCCGTCTCCGCCGCCAGATAGAGGTGGTCGTCGATCGCCTTGATGCGGTCGGCCCGCATCCTGACCTGCGAGGCCGACTCCTCACCCGTCACATAGAGCGTCTTGTGCTCCGCGTCCGCCGCCTTAGCCGCCACGTCCAGGAGCAGCGTGGACTTGCCGACGCCCGGCTCGCCCGCCAGCAGGACCACCGCGCCCGGTACGAGACCGCCGCCGAGCACCCGGTCCAGCTCGGGCACGCCCGTGCTGCGGGCCGTCGCCTGCTTGCCGTCGACCTGCGCGATGGGCAGCGCGGACGTCGTCACCCGGCCGGGGGCGGTCGTGCGCACCGCGGGCGCGCCGTACTCCTCGATCGTCCCCCACGCCTGGCATTCGGCGCAGCGGCCCAGCCACTTCGCCGTCTGCCAGCCGCACTCGGTGCAGCGGTAGGACGGGCGGTCCTTCGCGGATTTCGTACGGGCAGCCATGGTCGAAACCGTAGCGGGCACCACTGACAGCGCCCCGCGCCGCCGCCGACGGCGGTGGGTATCCGGGGTGACCTTGCCCCTGGCCGTTGCCCCGCGTAGCCGCGCTGGCCACGGAATACAGGGTTCCTGTCCCCTTTCGAGGGATCGTTTCACCCGTAAGGATTAAAAGTGTGCAAGGGGGCGCAAGAGGTCCGCGCCCGCCGCCTACGGTCGCACGGGTGATGAGCAGCAGGCCGGAAACCCCCACCCAGACCACCGGCGCACACCGGGCCCAGCGCACCGGGACGCGGCGGCCGGTGCCGCGCGCCGTTCCCCAGCGCCCGCCCGCCCGCTACGAGCCCTGTCTCGACGGCCTGTTCACGTACTGCCTCTCCGTGCTCTGCGACCACGACGAGGCGATCGCCGCCCTCGGTGACGCCCTCGCGCTCGCCGAGCGCCGCGGCTCCCGCGCCCCCGCCGCCGACTCCGAGACCGACCGCAGGGCATGGCTGTACGCGCTCGCCCGCTGGTCCTGCCTGCGCCGTCTCGCCGAGGCCAAGCGGCGGCGGCAGGCCACGCACGGCGCGGGCAAGAACCGCCCCGCCGAGCCGGCGCCGCCCGTGACCCCGTCCTGGGCGGCGTCCGGGCCGGGCTCGACCCCCGGCCCTGGCGGTGAGGACTCGCTTCTTCAGGAGGAGCGGCGCCGACAGCTCGCCCTCCTCGCCTGGCCCGAGGCCGCCGGCACCACCCCCGAGCAGCGCGAGGCCCTCGAACTCGCCGTGCGCCACCAGCTCTCGCCCCGCGAGGTCGCCGCCGTCCTCGGCTCCGACCCCGGCGCCACCCGCGAACTGCTCGCGGCCGCCGCCTGCGAGGTCGAGCGCACCCGCACCGCCCTCGCCGTCGTCCAGACCGGCACCTGCCCCAGCGTCGCCCGCCTCACCGGTGACAACCAGCTCCTGCTCTCCACCGCCCTGCGCCGCGAACTCGTCCGGCACGTCGACGACTGCCCCCGCTGCCGCCGCACCGCCGAGCGCGCCACCCCCGGCAGCTGGCCCGGCACCTCCGTCACCCCCGCCGCGCTGCCCCTCGTCGACGCCCCGCGCGCCGCCCTCCACCACGCCATGCACGCCCCGCGCCGCCACAGCGCCGCGCCCCGCTTCGACCGGCTCGGGTTCCCCATGGACCCCAAGGACCGCGCCGCCCGCCGCGACCGGCTCCGCGCGCGTGCCGTCACCACGACCGTCGTCGCCACCGTCGTCGCCGCCCCCGTCATCGCCCTCTGGGCCGCCTACCGGGGCGCGCCGCTCACCGGGGAAGGCGCCGACGGCCGCTCCATCAGCGCCAGCGACACCGGCGACCCGGACGGGCCGGCCGGCGAGCGCAGCGGTGACACCTACGAGAACGCGGGCAACGCCAGGACCACCCCCGACCCCCGCTTCAGCCGCGACGGCCGCTCCTCGCCCGACGACGTCTCCGTCGAGGTGATCTCGCCGCCCACGCGCGCGGGTGCCACCGGGCCCGGGCGGCTCACCGTCGAGGCGCAGCCCAGCGGGGAGACGACCCTCATCACGCTCACCGCGTCCGGCAGCTCCGCCGTCCACTGGGCCGCGCACACGCCCGCGTCCTGGCTCCACCTCAGCCGGACCTCCGGGACGCTGCAGCCCGGGCAGTCCATCACCCTCCAGGTCTACGTCGACCAGGACCGGGAGCCGTACGGGCACTGGAGCGCCCGCGTCGGCATCGATCCGTCCGGGGCCGTCATCTCCATTGAGGGGTACGGGCGGTGGGGGAGCCATCATCCGGGGCACGGGGCCGGGCATGGGAGCAGTCATGGGCCGCGGCCTGGGGATGGGGCGGGGCATGGGTCTGGGTCCGGCTCTGGGTCTGGGTCTGGGTCCGGGTCCGGCTCGGGGTCTGGGTCGGGGTCCGGTGGTGGGAGTGGGACTGGGGGTGGGTCTGGTGGGTCTGGTGGTGGGACTGGCGGGTCCGGTGGGTCTGGTGGTGAGTCCGGTGGGTCGGGTGGTGGGACCGGTGGGACCGGGGAGCCTTCGCCGTCCGATCCGTCCGGCGGGACCGGAGATCCCTCGCCCAGCGATCCCTCGCCCTCCGACCCCGGCCCCAGCACCCCGGGGGGATCGGAGCCCGCGCCCTCCGACCCGTCCGGGTCCGGCAGCGCCAGCCCCTGAGTGCCGGGCGCGACGACGTTACGCGCGCGGGCCCGGCACCTGCGCCGGGTCCGCCGGGTGCGCCGCCGGCAGCGGGCGGCCCTTCGGCGCCGCCGCCAGGCGCTCCTCGCAGAGCTCCACCAGCTTGTCGTAACCGTCCTTGCCCATCAGCTCGATCAGCTCCGGGCGGTACGAGACGTACACCGGGTCGCCCGCGCCATGCGCCGACGTCGCCGACGTGCACCACCAGTGCAGGTCATGGCCGCCCGGGCCCCAGCCCCTGCGGTCGTACTCGCCGATCGAGACCTGCAGCACGCGCGTGTCGTCCGGGCGGTCGATCCACTCGTACGTCCTGCGGACCGGCAACTGCCAGCACACGTCCGGCTTCGTCTCCAGCGGCTCCCGGCCCTCCTTGATCGCCAGGATGTGCAGGGAGCAGCCCATGCCGCCCGGGAAGCCCGGACGGTTCTGGAAGATGCACGAACCCTTGTACGGGCGGGTCTGCCGCTCGCCGTCCTCGTCCTGCGACACCCAGCCCGTCTTCGTGCCCACCGCGTGGTGCTGCCAGATGTCCGGCGTCAGCCGTGCCACGTGCTCCGCCACCCGCTTCTCGTCGTCCTCGTCCGAGAAGTGCGCGCCCAGCGTGCAGCAGCCGTCGTCCGCGCGGCCCGCCTGGATGCCCTGGCAGCCGCTGCCGAAGATGCAGGTCCAACGAGAGGTCAGCCATGTCAGATCACAGCGGAAGACCTGCTCCTCGTCGGCCGGGTCCGGGAACTCGACCCACGCGCGCGGGAAGTCGATCCCCTTCTCGTCCGGCTCGGTCGCCGGAGGAACCGGGCCTGGCTGGATCTGGAGGAGCTGCTCCGGGCGCGGCTCAAGGGATTTCTTCTGCTTTGCCGACTTCTTCTCGCTCTTGTCGCTCTTGTCGGCCTTGGCCTTTTTCGTCTTTGGCACGGTTCCAGAGTAAGCGCGTCGAGGGGGACGGGAAGACCTCTGCGGCCGATGAGCGGGCGCGTGTGGGCAGTAGCGTTCCTTATATGAGACTCGGTGTCCTCGACGTGGGTTCGAATACGGTCCATCTGCTCGTGGTGGACGCGCACGGGGGAGCCCGGCCGCTGCCCGCCCACTCGCACAAGGCGGAGTTGCGCCTCGCTCAACTCCTCGACGAGCGCGGGGCGATCGGGGCGGAGGGCGTCGAGCGGCTCGTCCGTACGGTGCTCGACGCGCTGGAGGCCGCCGAGGACAAGGGCGTCGAGGACCTGCTGCCGTTCGCGACCTCGGCCGTGCGGGAGGCGTCCAACGCGGACGAGGTCCTCGCGCGGGTCAAAGAGGCCACCGGCGTCGAGCTGCGGGTCCTCAGCGGGGAGGAGGAGGCCCGGCTCACCTTCCTCGCCGTGCGGCGGTGGTTCGGGTGGTCCGCCGGGACCCTGCTCGTCCTCGACATCGGGGGCGGGTCGCTGGAGATCGCGTACGGGATGGACGAGGAGCCCGACGCGGCGGTGTCGCTGCCGCTCGGGGCCGGGCGGCTGACCGCGTCGTGGCTGCCCGGGGATCCGCCGGAGCCCGCCGATGTGAAGGCGTTGCGGCGGCATGTGCGGGCGGAGATCGCGCGGACCGTGGGGGAGTTCAGTCGGTTCGGGGCGCCGGATCATGTCGTGGCTACGTCGAAGACGTTCAAGCAGTTGGCTCGGCTGGCCGGGGCGGCTCGCTCCGCGGAGGGGGTGTATGTGCAGCGGGAGTTGAAGCGGAAGTCGTTGGAGGACTGGGTGCCTCGGCTGGGGGCGATGACCGTGGCCGAGCGGGCGGAGTTGCCCGGGGTGTCCGAGGGGCGGGCCGGGCAGTTGCTCGCGGGGGCGTTGGTGGCGGAGGGGGCGATGGATCTGTTCGGGGTGGAGGCGCTGGAGATCTGTCCCTGGGCGCTGCGGGAGGGGGTCATCCTGCGGCGGCTCGACCATCTGCCTGGCTGAGCCGGGGGTGGTTGCTTGCCTGCTCGCTTGAATGGAGGGTGGCCGTCTGGGGTCTCCTGGCGGCTGTCTGTCTCGATCCGACAGGTGTCGGGGTGGGTACGGGGGCGCCCGGGGCATGTCCGTGCTCGCCATCTTGATGGCATCGCCGGTTGCGTTGGCCGCCGTCACCGCGTGCGCGAGTGCTGCGCGCGCACATACCCCGACCGCCCCCTCCCGCCGACCATCGGCTTACCCATATCGCCCCGTTCAAGCCCCGCCTTTGTACGAGAGGCAGCGGGGTCCGGGGCAGAGCCCCGGGGCTGGAATGCAGCGCCGCCGCGCTGTGAAGAGCGGCACAGATCCCGGCCCAGGGCCAACCACCATCCCCCCGCCCGGCAAGGGCCCCGTACTCTGTTTGCGTGGCAGAACCAGTGGTGCGCATCCCGGATGCGAAGGTCGCCCTGTCGACCGCCTCGGTGTATCCGGAGTCGACGGCGACGGCTTTCGAGATCGCCGCGCGCCTGGGCTACGACGGTGTCGAGGTCATGGTGTGGACCGATCCCGTCAGCCAGGACATCGAGGCGCTGCGCCGGCTCAGCGACTATCACCGGATCCCGATACTGGCCGTGCACGCGCCATGTCTGCTGATCACGCAGCGGGTGTGGTCGACGGATCCGTGGGTGAAGCTGCAGCGGGCCAAGACGGCGGCGGAGAAGCTCGGCGCGTCGACGGTCGTGGTGCATCCGCCGTTCCGGTGGCAGCGCAATTACGCCCGGGACTTTGTGAGCGGTATCTGGCGCATGGCCGATGAGACGGATGTGCGGTTCGCCGTCGAGAACATGTATCCGTGGCGGTATCGGGATCGGGAGATGCTCGCCTACGCGCCCGACTGGGACGTCACGAAGGACGACTACCGGCATTTCACCGTCGATCTGAGCCACACCGCCACCGCCCGTACGGACGCCATGCAGATGATCGACCGCATGGGGGACCGGCTCGGTCATGTGCATCTGGCCGATGGGAACGGGTCGAACAAGGATGAGCATCTGGTGCCCGGGCGCGGGACTCAGCCGTGTGCCGAGTTGTTGGAGCGGTTGGCCGTCAGCGGGTTCGACGGGCATGTGGTGATCGAGGTCAATACCCGGCGGGCCATGTCTAGCGCTGAACGTGAGGCCGATCTCGCGGAGGCGCTCGCGTTCACGCGGTTGCAGTTGGCGTCGGCGGTGCGAGTGCCGCGTTCATGAGTGAGTCCGTACGGCGGAGGGGGCGGCCCTCCCGGAGGGACGGCGCCGACGGTCCGGGGACCCGTGAGCTGATTCTCGGTGCCGCCCGGGAGGAGTTCGCCGAGCGGGGGTACGAGAAGGCTTCCGTGCGGGGGATCGCCAAAGCCGCTGGGGTTGATTCGGCTCTCGTGCATCACTATTTCGGGACCAAGGAGCAGGTGTTCGCCGCCTCGGTGGAGGCGGCTCTCGCTCCTGCTTTCGAAGCGCCCGACCGGCTGGCGGACGGGCCGCTGGACAGCATCGGCGAACAGTTGACCCGGTTCATCTTCGGTGTCTGGGAGAACCCGGTGACCAGGGCGCCCGTCCTCGCCGTCGTACGGTCCGCCGTCAACAACGAGGTCGCCGCCGGGGTCTTCCGGCGGCTCGTCGCCGCCCAGTTGCTGGCGCGTATCGGGCGGCGTCTCGACGTGCCGGAGCAGGAGGCCGAGCTGCGGGCCTCGCTCGCCGCCGCGCAGTTGGTGGGGACCGCCATGCTCCGGTACGTGATCAAGGTCGAGCCGCTCGCGTCGGTCGATGCCGAGGTGCTCGTCGCGCGGCTCGCGCCCGTCGTGCAGGGGCATCTGACGGGTTTCGGCGCCGGGTCCTCGTGAGACGGGCGTCCCGGCATGCGGACAGGCTGTCCGGATCTTGGAGCGGCGGCGTAGGGTCGGACGCAGTCTTTTCTGTCTGAAGGAGCGAGCGACGATGCCCGAGCTGAGGTCCCGCACAGTCACCCACGGCCGCAACATGGCGGGCGCCCGCGCCCTTATGCGCGCCTCCGGTGTACCCGGTGCGGACATCGGCCGGAAGCCGATCATCGCCGTGGCCAACTCGTTCACCGAGTTCGTGCCCGGGCACACGCACCTCGCCCCCGTGGGTCGCATCGTCAGCGACGCCGTGCGCGCCGCGGGTGGCATCCCCCGCGAGTTCAACACCATCGCCGTCGACGACGGCATCGCCATGGGGCACGGCGGCATGCTCTACAGCCTGCCCTCGCGCGACCTCATCGCCGACTCCGTCGAATACATGGTCGAGGCGCACTGCGCGGACGCCCTGGTCTGCATCTCCAACTGCGACAAGATCACCCCGGGCATGCTCAACGCCGCCCTGCGCCTCAACATCCCGACCGTCTTCGTCTCCGGCGGGCCCATGGAGGCAGGCAAGGCCACCCTCGTGGACGGCACCGTGCGCAAGTTGGACCTCGTCAACGCCATCAGCGACGCCGTCGACGAGAACGTCTCCGACGAGGACATCCTCCGTATCGAGGAGAACGCCTGTCCCACGTGCGGCTCCTGTTCCGGCATGTTCACCGCCAACTCCATGAACTGCCTCACCGAGGCCATCGGCCTGTCGCTGCCGGGCAACGGCTCCGTCCTCGCCACGCACACCGCCCGCAAGGCGCTGTACGAGAAGGCGGGCGCGACCATCGTGGACATCACCAAGCGGTACTACGACGGTGACGACGACTCCGTGCTCCCGCGCTCCATCGCCACCCGCGCCGCCTTCGACAACGCCATGGCGCTCGACATCTCCATGGGCGGCTCCACCAACACGATCCTGCACCTGCTGGCCGCCGCGCAGGAGGCCGAGCTGGACTACACGCTCGCCGACATGGACGCCGTCTCGCGCCGCGTCCCCTGCCTGGCGAAGGTCGCCCCGAACGTGGCGCCCGGCGGCACGTACTACATGGAGGACGTCCACCGCGCCGGCGGCATCCCCGCGATCCTCGGCGAGCTGTACCGCGGCGGGCTGCTCCACGAGGACGTGCACACCGTCCACTCCGCGTCCATCAAGGAATGGCTCGGCACGTGGGACGTGCGCGGCGGCTCCCCCTCCGAGGAGGCCGTCGAGCTGTGGCACGCCGCCCCCGGCTGCAAGCGCTCCGCCGAAGCCTTCTCGCAGTCCGAGCGGTGGGACTCCCTCGACACGGACGCCGCCGGTGGCTGCATCCGCGACATCGCCCACGCCTACTCGAAGGACGGCGGCCTCGCCGTCCTCAAGGGCAACATCGCCGAGGACGGGTGCGTGGTGAAGACCGCCGGCGTCGACGAGTCCATCTGGACCTTCGAGGGGCCGGCCGTCGTCTGCGAGTCGCAGGAGGAGGCCGTCGAGAAGATCCTGCTCAAGCAGGTGAAGGAGGGTGACGTCGTCGTCATCCGCTACGAGGGTCCCAAGGGCGGCCCGGGTATGCAGGAGATGCTGTACCCGACCTCGTACCTGAAGGGCCGTGGTCTGGGGAAGGCGTGCGCGCTCGTCACCGACGGCCGCTTCTCCGGCGGCACCTCGGGGCTCTCCATCGGCCACGCCTCGCCCGAGGCCGCCGCCGGTGGCGCGATCGCCCTCGTCGAGGACGGCGACCGCATCCGCATCGACATCCCGGGCCGCTCCATCGAGCTTCTCGTGTCCGACGAGGAGCTGGCGGCCCGCCGCGAGGCCCTGGGCGGCGTCTACGCCCCCAAGTCTCGCAAGCGCAAGGTCTCCGCCGCCCTCCGCGCCTATGCCGCCATGGCCACCAGCGCGGACCGCGGCGCCGTCCGCGACGTCAGCAAGCTCGGCTGACCACCCTCACCAGTCCTGCGGCCGCCCCCGGTCCGCGCCGAACACGGTGCCGTCCGGGGCGGTCGCGTAGACCTGGTCCCCGGCCACGACCGGGGGCGACAGCTCGGTCACCAGCCGGTCGGTACGGGCCCCGGGGCGCGGCCGGGTCTGGCCCACGGGGCGGCCCGTGTCCGGGGCGAGAGCCAGGAGGCGGCCGTCGGGGGCTGACACGTACACGCGGCCCCCGCTGTCGACGCTCGGTGTCGAGCCCCTGCTCATCGAGGTCTCCGAGCGCCACAGTTGCCTGCCGGACGTGAGGTCCTGCGCGACCAGTGCCCCGCCCGCCGCGAGCAGATACGCCTTGCCGTCGGCGACCGACACCGTCGCCTGGGGCAGGGGGAGGGTGAGCGTGACGCGGCGGGTGATCTTGCCGTCGGAGACGCGGTGGCCCGTCAGGGCCGTCGTCGCGCCGTCCGTCCCGCGCCGCGCGCACCACACCACGTCGTCCGCCACCCCCACCGGCATGGCCGCCCCCGGCGACCGGTGCCGCCAGCGCACCGCTCCCGTCGCCGGGTCCACCGCGCTGACCAGCGTGTTCACCCCGTCCGGAGCCAGGGTGACGGCGTAGGCCAGGGAGCCGCCGGGGTACGAGAGCATGGGCTGCGGCGTCGAAAGCGTGTGCCGCCAGCGCTGCTCGCCGGTCCTGGCGTCGAGCGCGGTCAGCGTGCCGTCGGGGGCCGCCAGCAGGATCGTGTTCCCTACCGGTTGGACCTGGCCCTGGTACGCCGCGATCCCCTTCGACCAGCGGGTTTCTCCGGTCGCCGGGTCGAGCGCGAGCAGTCGGGCGCTGTCCGCCGTGACGACCTGGAGCAGACCGCCGGCGAGCACCGGTGCGGGCGCGTTGCCGTCGGCGCGGCCGGTCGCCTCGCGCTGCCACAGGACCGTGCCGTCGCGCGGGTCGAGGGACGCGGCCAGCACCCCGGGCGCGGCGCACCGCAGGGCCCCCTCCCCGTACGAGCACGCCGTCCCGGGACCGGAACCGACCTGCCGGCTCCACGCGTGAGACGCGACCTCCGCCGTACGAGGGGCGGGCGCGTCGTCGGCGGCGTGCGGAAGCAGCGTCAGGGCCGCCGCGAGGGCGCCGCAGAGCGCCAGACCGCCGATGACGGCGGCACGCACCCGGGTCCGGAGACGGGCGGGCTGCTTCCCCTCCGGTTCGGTTTCGGTTTCGGCTTCGGACCGGGGCTCGGGCTCCGGGGCGGAGACCGGCTCGGACGGCTTCCGCTGCGCCGGTATCAACGACCGGTCCGCCAGGGAGTCCGCGAACCCTCCCGTCGTGAACGACTGCGTGTCGTACCGCGCGGACAAGGCCCGCATCTCCGCCATCAGCTCGTCCGGCGTCGGCCGGTCCTCCGGCTCCTTCGCCAGGCAGCGCAGCACCAGCGGCGCCAGCTCCTCGGGCACACCCGTCACATCCGGCTCGTCGTGCACCACCTGGTACGCGACGAGGTACGGGCTGTCCGAGTCGAACGGCCCGCGCCCGGTCGCCGCGTGCACCAGCACCGAGCCGAGCGCGAACACGTCCGCCGCCGGGCCGACCTCACGCGGCCTGCGGAACTGCTCCGGCGCCATGAACGGCGGCGTGCCGATCAGCTTCCCCGTCTCGGTGCGCAGCTCGCTGTCCTTGGGCCGCGAGATCCCGAAGTCGATCACCTTCGGGCTGTCCTCGGCGAGCAGCACATTGCTGGGCTTCAGATCCCGGTGCACCACACCCACCCGGTGGATGTCGCGCAGCGCCTCCGCGAGGCCCGCGGTGACGTGCCGCAACTCCGCGGGCGTCAGCGGCCCGTTCCGTTTGACGTGTTCGGCGAGGGTCGGGCCGGGGATGTACAGGGTCGCCATCCAGGGCCGCTCGGCATCCGGGTCCGCGTCCACGACAGAAGCCGTGAAGGCCCCGCTGACCCGCCGCGCCGCCGCCACCTCCTGCCGGAAGCGGCCCCTGAACTCCGGGTCCTCGGCGAACTCCGCGTGCACCACCTTCACCGCGAGCGGCAGCCCCGCCGCCGAACGCGCCAGATGCACCACGCCCATGCCGCCCGCGCCGAGGCGCTCCTCCAGGCGATAGTGCCCGGCATACTCCGGACGTTCCGCTTCCGCGTCGGGCCCGATGCTCGGCCGTGACGGCATGTCCACCCCCGTGGATGTCGTCGTGATCGTCGTGCCCGGTCCCGAACCGGTGTCCTACCGGATCTCCGTGTGCGCGCGACGCACGGAGCCTAGTCGAAGGTTCGTCCGGGACCGGAGAGGCTTGCTAGCCTCCGCCCACACACCATCGCAACGGGTCCTCAACAAACGCTGAACGAGGACCGTTCCATGATCACGGGGGAGACGGACATGGCGACAGAACACGTGCCTGCGACGGAGAGAGCGGGGGCGGCGGAAGAACTCACGGTGACCGAGGCGACGGCCACGGCGGCCGCCTCCTACCCGGTGGCCCCGGGCTACACCGTGAACGTCCGCAGCGGCCCCGGCACCCAGTACCGCATCGTCCGCCGCCTGCCGCTGAACGCCCGCGTCACCATCAACTGCCAGAAGCCCGGCCAGTGGGTCACCGGCCCCTACGGCACCACCAACATCTGGGACTGCATCGGCGTCGGCGAGTACATCTCCGACTCCTACGTGCACACCGGCAGCGACGGCTACGTGGCCCCCCGCTGCGCCTGACCTCCCCCGTCGCCCGGCGATAATCGACCCGTGAGCGACGAGAACGGCACAGACACCAGCAGCACAAGCCCGGGCCCCCGTCCCGAGGAGATCCGTTTCTTCGGGACGACCTGGGTGGACCACAGCGGCGGTTACGCCCTGCGCCGCGCCGCCGTCGGCGTGGGCGCGCTCGTCGCCGCCGCGGCCGGCTGCCTCGTCCTGCGCCTCGCCTACCAGGGGCTCGCCATCGCGGACGTCGGCTCCTTCGTGAACGTCCTGGTCGTCGTCATGTTCGCGATCTGCAGCGCCCTCGCCTTCACCCGCACCTGGAGCGGCTTCACCCAGCGCCCCGACCCGGAACGCCAGGCGTCCCTGCGCGGCTTCATGACCATCGGCTTCGTCGGCGTCCTCGTCGCCCACGCCCTGCGCTGCCTCACCGAGGCCCCGGGCGAGAAGCTCCGCAGGCAGGAGTACGAGACCGCCCGCGAGCAGTACGAACGCCGCACCGCCCGCCGCGCCGGCAACCCGGCAAAGAAGCCGCGGAACAAGAAGGAGCGCTGACCGCCCGGAAGCTGGCAGAGGGGTCCCGGCGCGACGACTATGCCCCCATGACAAACCCGCCACCGCGCCCCGCAGCCACACCGGACCCCGCAGACACGCCAGACCCCACAAACACGCCGGTCTCCACAGACACGCCGGATGCCGCAGTCGCATCCGGCCCCGCAGGCACACCGGGCTCCACAGGCGCGCCGGCCGCCCCCGGCACACCGGCCTCCCCCGACCTCGCCCTCTCCTTCGACACCGTCGCCGCCCAGTACGCCGCGGCCCGCCCCAGCTATCCCCCCGAGCTCTTCGACGCGATACAGGAGCTGGCGGCGCTGGACCTGCGCGGCGCCCGCGTCCTCGACGTCGGCGCGGGCACCGGCATCGCCACCCGCCTCCTGCGCGACCGCGGCGCCCGCACCGTCGCCGTCGAACCGGGCCCCGGCATGGGCGCCGAACTGCGCCGCTCCCTGCCCGACGTCCCCCTGGTCCGCGCCGTCGGCGACGCCCTGCCGTTCGCGGACGCCTCCGTGGACCTGGTCACGTACGCCCAGTCCTGGCACTGGACCGACCCGGCCCGCTCGGTGCCGGAGGCGTTGCGCGTGCTGCGGCCGGGCGGCGCGCTGGCCGTGTGGTGGAACGTGCCGGACCCCGACGCCGCATGGACCGTCGCCCAGGAGGCCCGGCTCCAGAAAGCGCTCCCCGGCTACCACCGCCACGGCGTCTCCACCGACGCCCCCGCCCTCATGGCCGCGCTCGGCCTGCCCACGACCCCGGTCGTCCGCCGCCTGCACTGGTCCCGCCGCATCCCGGTCGACCTGCACCTGGACCACCTGAGCAGCCGCTCCTACTTCGCGGTCCTCGGCCCCGAGCGCTCGGCCCCGATCCTGGCGGCCGAACGCGCCCACGTCCTCGCCCGCTTCCCCGACGGCATCGTCGACGACGCGTACGTCCTGGAGCTGACCGTGCTCCGCAAGCCTGCCCCCTGACGCCTCTTGACCGGGCCGTACCGCCAGGCGCAATATTCATCACGTGATGAATAAAAGCTCGGGCTCCTCCGAGACCGGTACCGGCACCGGTACCGGCATCGGGGAAGCCGTCACCCCCGCCGTCCGCGCCACGGGCCTCACCGTCGTACGCGGCCCCCGCACCGTGCTGCACGGCCTCGACTTCACCGTCCCGCGCGGCCAGATCACCGGCCTCCTCGGCCCCTCCGGCTGCGGGAAGTCGACCCTGATGCGCACCCTGGTCGGCACCCAGGCCAAGGTCACGGGCGCACTCGAAGTCCTCGGCAGACCCGCGGGCCACCCGTCTCTGCGCGCCCGCGTCGGCTACGTCACCCAGGCCCCGTCCGTCTACCTCGACCTGACCGTGCGGCAGAACCTGGACTACTTCGCCGCGATCCTCGACCCCGGCCGCGCCGCCACCGAACGCCGCCGCCGCGACGTCGACCGCGTCCTGACCGACGTCGACCTCACCACCCACGCCGACGCCCTCGCCGGAAACCTCTCCGGCGGCCAGCTCGGCCGCGTCTCCCTCGCCGTCGCCCTCCTCGGCGCCCCCGAACTCCTCGTCCTCGACGAACCGACGGTCGGCCTCGACCCCGTCCTGCGCCGCGACCTCTGGAACCTCTTCCACGACCTGGCCACCACCCGCGGCACGACGATCCTGGTCTCCTCCCACGTCATGGACGAGGCCGAACGCTGCCACCGCCTCCTCCTCATGCGCGACGGCGAACTCCTCGCCGACGACACCCCCGAAGCCCTGCGGACGAGCACGGTCTCACCCACGGTCGAAGAGGCGTTCCTGCACCTGGTCGACGTGGCGAACGCCACCACCCACTGACCCCGCACACCCCTCCGCGCTCACCCCGGGACGGACCCGCCATGAACACGTACCGCACCACCGCCACCGCCGCCCGCGTCCTGCGCCAGCTCCGCCACGACCCCCGCTCCATCGCGCTGATGCTGCTGGTCCCGTGCGTGATGCTGTTCCTCCTCCGCTACGTGTTCGACGGCAGCCCGCGCACCTTCGACTCCATCGGCGCCTCGCTCCTCGGCATCTTCCCGCTGATCACTATGTTCCTGGTGACCTCCATCGCCACCCTCCGCGAACGCACCAGCGGCACCCTCGAACGCCTGCTCGCCATGCCACTTGGCAAGGCCGACCTCATCGCCGGTTACGCGCTCGCGTTCGGCGCCCTCGCCATCGTCCAGTCGGCGCTGGCCACCGGCCTCGCCCTCTGGGCCCTCGACCTGCACGTCACGGGCTCAGCCTGGCTCCTCCTCCTGGTGGCCCTCCTCGACGCCCTGCTCGGCACGGCGCTCGGCCTGTTCGTCTCGGCGTTCGCGGCCTCGGAGTTCCAGGCGGTCCAGTTCATGCCGGCGGTGATCTTCCCCCAGCTCCTCCTGTGCGGCCTGTTCACCGCACGCGACAAGATGCAGCCGGTCCTGGAAGCCCTCTCGAACGTCCTTCCGATGTCCTACGCGGTCGACGGCATGAACGAGGTCCTGCGCCACACCGACCTCACCGCCCTCTACGTCCGGGACACCCTGATCGTCGCGGGCTGCGCCGTCCTCGTCCTGGCGCTGGGCGCGGCAACCCTCCGCCGCCGCACGGCCTGACCCGCACCTACGTGTACCGGGCGCCCCGTCCGTCCACCGGACAAGCCCCGACCACCCGCCCCGCCCGATGCGAGGATGCGACCGGACGACGCAGCCGCACACGCGCACACGGAAGGCCCGAGCCGACATGAGCCAGACGCCCCAGACGAGCCCGAACCCGCGCCACAAGCTCGCCGTACTCGGCACCGGCAAGATCGGCGAAGCCCTGCTCAGCGGAATGATCCGCGGCGGCTGGAACCCCGAGGACCTCATGGTCACGGCCCGCCGCCCCGAACGCGCCGAGGAACTCCGCACCCGCTACGGCGTCACCCCGGTCACCAACCAGGAAGCCGCCAAGCGGGCCGACACCCTGATCCTCACGGTCAAGCCCCAGGACATGGGCACCCTGCTCACCGAACTCGCCCCGCACCTCCCCGCCGACCGCCTGGTCATCAGCGGCGCGGCCGGCATCCCGACGACGTTCTTCGAAGAGCGCCTGGAATCCGGCACCCCGGTCGTCCGCGTCATGACCAACACCCCGGCCCTGGTCGACGAGGCCATGTCCGTCATCTCCGCCGGTACGCACGCGACCGCCGCCCACCTCACCCATGCCGAGGAAATCTTCGGCTCGGTCGGCAAGACGCTCCGCGTCCCGGAGTCCCAGCAGGATGCCTGCACCGCCCTCTCCGGCTCCGGCCCCGCCTACTTCTTCTACCTGGTCGAAGCGATGACGGACGCCGGCATCCTGCTCGGCCTGCCCCGCGACAAGGCCCACGACCTCATCGTCCAGTCCGCCATCGGCGCCGCCACGATGCTCCGCGACAGCGGCGAGCACCCGGTGAAGCTCCGCGAGAACGTCACGTCCCCCGCCGGTACGACCATCAACGCCATCCGCGAGCTGGAGAACCACGGCGTACGCGCGGCCCTCATCGCCGCGCTCGAAGCGGCCCGCGACCGCAGCCGCGCCCTGGCCTCCGGCAACAACGGCTGACCGCCCGACGGGCCGGGGCGGCAAGTTGACACGCCCCGGCCCGGTACGTATTGTGCTCCGAGTTGTCCGACGTGAGCGCCGCCTCTGGTCGGCCCCGGACGACCATTCCGCAAGACCTACTCAAACGCGCGACGCTCTTTGTCGCGCCGTTTGCGCACGCCTTCGCGTAATGAGGAATCCGCGTTCGAAAGAGCGGGACCCCGATTAGGTCGGGGACCGGGATTCCGCTAAAGTCTCACGAGTCGGAACGGCCGAAGGGCCGGGAAGGCAAACCCGGTTGACAGGGAATCAGGCCCGAAAGCATCTGATAGAGTCAACACCGCAGGAAGGCCGAAAGGCCGGAAAGCGAAAGAAGTACCGAGCAAGACCCCGAGGAAATCGGATCGAAAAGATCTGA